>JASFTV010000040.1:0-16346 GCA_050050615.1 Desulfobacteraceae bacterium | reverse complement strand
ATCCACAATCCTAGATGTGTCAGAGTTACCAAAATGGTAAGGGTAGAGGATTTTTGGCCTAAAAGCTTTTGCGGCATCAGCTACCATTTCCGGCGTCATCGTGTAGGGTAAGTTCATGGGCAAGAAGGCGATGTCGATCCTCTCCAGTTTTTTCATTTCCGGTGTGTTTTCCGTGTCACCCGCCACATAAACCCGCTTGTCACCAAAGGTGATCACATACCCGTTCCCGATACCTTTTGGATGAAAAGGGACCCCACCGCTTCGCATATGCACGATATTGTAAGCAGGTACCGCCTCGATCCTTAATCCGTCAACGGTTTCGACCTCCCAGTTCTTCATGACCGTGCCACCTTTGACCCTGTGTGCACAGGTTTCGGTCAACACCAGCCTGGTTTTTTCAGTGCTGAGATTGGCCAGCACTTTTGGATCGAGGTGATCACGGTGCTCGTGGGTTATGAGGATCAAATCCGCCTTGGGCAGTTTGGTGTAATCGGCGTACCGGCCCACAGGGTCCACATGAATCACCTTTCCGGCAAAGGCAAACATCAGCGTGCCGTGGCCTACAAAGGTAATTTCCAGGTTGCCTGAAGCGGTCTTGAAGATATCTTTTTCAAAGCCTTGCTCGCCCGAAGCGGTGAAAGGCAAGCCGACTGCTAACAAAGTAATAAGTGACAAACAGAACCTTCTCATAACGACCTCCTTAATTGACAAGTCAGCCACCTTGTCCCTAGCCTCTTGCGTGAGAAACCATCCTGCGCTTACGCCAGAGCTGATATTTCCGGACCCGGGCATAAGTGGCTAAAGCTCGCTCTGCACTTTCGAAAAAGGGGATCCCTGCATCGCAGAAGTGTTTTCCAAGATCAGACTCGAACCCCGGGATGCCGACCATCATAAACGGCTTCTGGAGATCATCGCGGGCCTGGATCATGGATTCCAGATATAGCTTGTTCGCATCCGGCGTCATTGCATGCCCGATGACCAACACGGTGTCGACCCCGGGATCTGAGGCAGCCGTTCTGGCGGACTGGTTGTAGATCTCTATGTCAAGGACTGCGGTAAAGCCCACATCAATGGGATTGCGGAGACTGGTACCTGTTGGCGGTATGAACTTTCCTAGAACGGAACGGGTTTGAGGAGAGAGTTCCGCCAGCCTCAGCCCTACAAATCCGCAGGTGTCCGCCGCAGATACCGCCAACCCGCCTGGTCCAGAAACAATGGCTATGCGGTCTCCTAACCCGGATCGGAGTAAGCTGAAGCCCATCAACATATCCACCCAATCTTCAAATCCCACAACGGGCGTAGCACCACCCTGGCGAACGACGCCCTCCCAAATTTCCCTCGAGCTGGCTATGGCCCCTGTATGAGAGGCTGCGGCTTGGGACCCCTCCGTGGTTAGCCCCGCCTTCCACAGGATCACGGGTTTCTCCAGCGAGACCTCTTTCAAGGCCCGGAGAAAACGGGGGCCCTCCTTAATACTCTCAAGGTAAGCCCCAATGAGGTGGGTTTCAGGGTCCTTTCCCAGGTAGACGAGGAAATCCGTACTGTTGAGGTCGCATTCGTTGCCAAGGCTCGCCACTTTGCTGAATCGAATTCCTTTCCTGGATGCCATGCGACCGAGAATATTGGTCAAGGAACCGCTATGAGAAATGATGCCCACGTGCCCGGGTTCGGTGGAGAGCTGTGGAAAGAAGGAAAGATTGGATTTTGGCGAGTAGAATCCCATGCAGTTCGGTCCGATGAGTCGCATCCCGGAGGAGGTGGTGACACGGAGGAGCTCTTCTTCAAGGGCCTTTCCTCTCTCAGTGCCTGTCTCCTTGTAACCAGCCGTGAAAAGGACCGCGCCCTTAACTCCCTTGGCCGCACATTCCTGAATAACCGAAAGGGTGGCATGATGTGGGACCAGAACGATGGCAAGGTCCACGGGTCCTGGGATGGCTGAAATCGTTGGGTAGGCCTTGAGCCCGTCGATCTCTTTGGCGATCGGATGAACTGGGTAGATGGGGCCTGGAAAACCCTGGTCCAGAAGGCCCATGAGAAAGATCTTCCCGCTTTTCATCTCCCTTGGGACGCCCACCACGGCAACGGACCTAGGGTGAAAGAGAGCATCCAGTTGCTTGATCAACCCTTCATCATCTTCCGTGCCGTGATGATCCCGTAAACCCGGACGTGCTTTCATCCTAGACCCTCGCTCGTCTTCAGCACCTAATGGGCGCATAAACAGATCGATCTACGAGCAGAGCCTAGGGTTAATGAGGAAAATAGGCAAGGAAAAAAGGGGGTCAGAGGCAAGGGGAAAGAAGCACGTATGTGGTTCTCTGGCACGCCTCTTCACAGGATGCGTTCACTCTAGGATTAGATAGAATCATGACCAAGATTTTTCCTTGACAGGTCAACTGAGGATATGATTAATAAAATCAATTAAGTATATCAGATATGCGTATCTGATTGCAGAATTTGAGTGAAATCTCTCTAGAAAATACCAAAATTCCACCGCCACTAAGGGGGATGGCGTACTGATCGCTTGAAACCGCCATCATGACAAATAAAGTCCAGCCGGAAAAGTTTACAAGATTAATCAATTCATAAAAGCCCTGGAGACTTCAAAAAGACCTTTTCGAAATATAGTGCGTGATTTGTGCGCAATCGGTTGGGTAACCCGCTTGCTTATGGGATCGGATCGTTTTTCAGCGAATCTTTATGATGTTCTAAAGAGAGTCAAGAGAAGGATACGTTGGTTCACGATTTGTAGAACAACATGAAAGACAAGGGAAAAGGCTTATGAAAATTGATATGAACTGCGACATGGGAGAAAGCTTTGGCGCTTACAAAATGGGTCTTGATGAAGAGGTTATCAAATATATCACCTCGGCGAATATCGCCTGCGGTTACCACGCGGGAGACCCCCTGGTCATGGAACGAACGGTCTCGTTGGCAAAAGAGCACGGGGTATCTGTGGGCGCCCATCCCGGCTTCCCTGATTTGATTGGGTTCGGGAGGAGAAACTTAGACGCTACATTGCCTGAGGTAAAGGCTTATGTCACCTATCAAGTCGGTGCATTACAAGCCTTTGCCAAGTCGCAAGGGCTGAAGGTTGAGCATGTGAAACCCCACGGTGCGCTTTATCTGATGGCTGTTGAAGATGAAAAGATGTCCGAAGCGATTGTGGAGGCGATAGCCAGTGTTGATGAGAGTCTGATTTTTGTTGCACTGGCTGGTGCGAAGGGCGAGAAAATGACAAGGATCGGGGAGAAAGTGGGCTTAAGGGTGGCCTACGAAGCTTTTCCTGATAGGGCATACACACCAGAAGGAGCCTTGGTTTCCCGGAGACAACCCGGGGCTGTGATCAAGGATCCTAGCGCAGTCGCCCAAAGGGCTTTGATGATGGCGAAAGAGGGAAAGGTGGTGGCCATCGACGGCACGGAGATCCCTTTTCGACCGGAAACGCTTTGCGTCCATGGGGATACGCCTGGCGCGGTAAATCTTGTTAAGAATATTCGCGAGACCTTGACCGCGTCAGGGGTTGATGTCCTTCCCTTGTCCAAGTTTGTTTGATCCTAATCATCTTGCAGGAACGCGTCATGTTTGAAAAACCTCGATTTCTCCTTGCCGGAGACAAAGGCCTTCTGGTGGAATTCGGGGCTTCTATTGATCCGGAGATCAATCGGAAGGTGAGGCAAGTGTTCCTGTCCATCGAAAAGAGGCCGATAGGTGGGGTCACCGAGGTGATTCCAACCTACCGTTCCATCCTTGTTTTCTATGATCCACTCCACACCGATCCTGGAACATTGGAGAAAGAGATTCTAGATCGCGAAAACAGACTGGTCGAATGGGAAATCCCCCCGCCTGAGACGGTAGAAATCCCGGTCGCCTATGGCGAAGATTTCGGCCCGGACCTTCAAATTGTGGCTCAACACAACAACTTAACCCAAGAGGAAGTTATCCAGATCCACACCTCCGGAACCTATCTGATCTACATGATCGGTTTTACGCCCGGATTTCCTTTCCTGGGTGGGTTATCCGAGAGGATCTTTACCCCTCGGCGAGAAAATCCGCGACAATTGGTGCCTGCTGGCTCCGTGGGCATTGCCAATAACCAGACAGGCATCTACCCCATCGACAGCCCGGGCGGTTGGCAGCTCATCGGAAAAACACCCATAAAGATTTACGACCCAAAACGATCTCCCCCGATCCTTCTAAGAGCCGGAAATTACATAAAATTCAGAGATATTTCAAAAAAGGAGTTCGAGGAGATCGCAGGAAGCGAATAAAATGGAGATCTTTGAAGTTATCCAGCCGGGGGCCTACACAACCGTTCAGGACAGGGGTCGATTTGGCTATCAACAATTCGGCGTACCCGTCTGTGGACCCGTAGACCCATTCGCTTTTCGGGTGGCGAATGCTCTGGTCGGTGACTTTAAGGATCAGGCGGTGCTCGAAGCAACGGTTCTCGGGCCTACCCTGAAGGTGTTAAGGGAAGGCGTGATTGCTGTGACCGGCGGTGATCTTTCACCCTTTATCAACGATATCCCGCTGCCCATGTGGGAATCTGTAGCCGTACAGCCAGAAGACATCATTCAATTCAAAGGCCTTAAAACCGGTTGTCGAGCTTATATTGCTGTGGCGGGCGGTATTGATGTGCCTGTGGTCATGGGCAGTCGCGCCACCTATGTGGCCGGAAAGATCGGAGGGACCAATGGCCGCCCCTTGGCTGCAGGGGATCACTTGAAAAAGGGTGAAGGCGCGGGAAGGGCAGGTGCCCGAGTTCCTTCGGACCTTATTCCCGACTATCCCAAGGAATTAGAAATTCGGGTTATTTTGGGGCCACAAAATGATTATTTCTCCGAAGCTGTCGAAAGATTCCTCACTTCCACCTTCAAGGTAAGCACCAAAGCGGATCGAATGGGATATCGCCTCGAGGGGGAGCCAATCAAGCACAAAGAAGGGGTCGAGAAGAGCATCATCTCCGAACCCAGTGTGCCCGGTGGTATTCAGGTGCCACCCGACGGCCAGCCCATCATTCTATTGGTGGAGCAGACTGTAGGTGGATATACAAAGATTGCCACGGTGATCTCGGCCGACATAGGGAGGGTAGGACAGGCGAAAACAGGGGATCGTATCCGCTTCAGACAGGTAGAACTCCAGGAAGCCCACCGAATTCTGAAGAAAGAGGAGGAAAAGATAAAGAGGATTACAACAGCTCTAGGGGAATAATCTATATCGCTTGGAAGCGTTTCACCAACTTATGATCTGATTCAGGCCAGCAGAGATTGAAAAGATCGTTCACTCAGCAATTTTTGCACTAAAATAGGCCGACTCGAACACTCGGGTGGAGGGATGTCTTCAAAAGACAAAACAGAATCGAAGGTATGGCTCCAGGAAATGAGATGGCAACAAGTCCAGGAGTTACGTCACAAAAAGAAGCGTCTTGCCATCATACCGGTGGGAAGTGTCGAGCAACATGGTTTTCACCTGCCACTCGGCACCGACAGTATGGTAGCCATTAAACTCGCTCAAGATGCGGCAGAGCGAACAAAGGCGATTGTGACGCCACCCCTATGGTTCGGCTGGAGCCCACATCATCTGGCCTTGCCGGGGACGATTACCGTAAGGCCCGAAATCCTCATTGAAGTGGTGTTTGATGTGCTCAGCTCTTTGGCTACAAACGGATTTGACCGACTCGTGATTGTCAATGGGCACAGAATAGCGAATATTCCTTGGATCCAAATTGCTGCAGAAAAAGCACAACGGGAGCTCGGCGTGAAGGTGGCTGTTTTCGACCCGGCATATATGGCCAAGGGGATTGCGGATCAGATCGGTTTTGGGGAGGTTGGCCATGCGGACGAGTTGGAAACGTCTCACATGTTGCATATCATGCCCCATCTCGTTCGCATGGACCTGGCCAAAGACTATCTTCCAAAGGAAAAAAAGCTCTACCATGTGGATCCTAGGGTGTCAGAGGATACCCTGTGTTGGGTGCCGAGCACGGCCAAGGATCTGGAGAAAACAGCAGGGAAGTCAGGCGGCGTGTCTGGAAGTCCCACGCTAGCAACTCCTGAAAAAGGAAAGCGACTGCACGATCACCTGGTAGCAAGGTTAATTGAGGTCATAACAGAACTGAATAAAAGTCGTGGCACTTGATGGGAAACAGACCGGCCATGAACGGGATTAGAATAATTAGCGGTCTCTGTTTCCGGATCAAAAAACAGAGAATCCATTCCAGAAAACGTCAGTAACCAAGAGAGGGAAAGGAGGTGGTATGCTACACAAAGGGATAGCTGAGTAACTATCCGTGCACGGGTTGAAAGTGCGTGCATGGCCGATATTGCCATGCCGCCTTTTAAAGGGAATGTCAGGATGCAATCGTTCAGACAAACATAAGAGGGGACGATAAGATTCGTTTACAGGCCAACTCAACTGTCAACCAGTAGATGAGGAGGAGATCAAAATGAGTGGGAGAAAAAAAATCAGCTGTCGAACGTTTTTGAAAACGGCATGGGCAACGGCTGTCGTGGTTGCAGCCTTGGCTATGGCATTTGGTGTAGCCAACGCCCAGCCAAAAGAGATTAAGATAGGCGTGATCTATCCACTTTCAGGTCCGGTTGCACACGCAGGGAAAATGTCAAGGGATGCGGTGGACCTTTGCGTGGACTATATTAACAACAAATACCCTGATCTCCCTATTCCCATTGGAATGTGGGAAGGGATACCGAACCTGGGCGGTGCAAAGATCAAGCTGATTCATGCGGACCACAGGGGGGAGCCTGACAGAGGCGCGGATCTGGCGAAGAAACTGATCTTGGACGAAAAGGTTGTCGGCATTTGCGGATGCTATCACAGCTCAGTGACCAAGACAGTCAGCACGGTCTGCGAGAAGCACAAAATCCCCATGATCAACCCTGAATCCACCTCGCCCGCCTTGACCAAGAGAGGATACAAATGGTTCTTCAGGGCCACACCCCATGACAGAATTTTCGTCAGGGACTTCTTCGAGTTCCTCGATCTTCTGCATCAGGGGAAAGTGCCTGGCATTAGAGCTGTTCCGAAATCGGAATTGAAAACCATTGGTGCGTGTACAGAGAACACGGAGTGGGGCGCAGGAACGAGAGACGTGATCAAGGAATTCGCCAAGCAGTTTGGCTATGAAATCGTCTCCGATGTCACCTATCCCCATGAATCGCCGGATCTGACTGCTGAAGTTCGCAAGCTTCTCGCACCAAAACCGGACATCCTCATGTTTGCCTCTTACATCTCTGATGCCATCCTGTTGACGAAGACGATGAAAGAGTTCAAGGCGCAGGCAAAAGTGCTCTGGTCACAGGACGTGGGTTTTTACCAGCCAAAATACATAGAAACTTTCGGTAATGAGACTGAGGGAATCCTCAACCGCACCGTGTTTTCCAAAAAGCTTTTTGCTGTCAAACCCGTTGCAAAAAATATCAATGTGGAGTTCAAGAAAAGAAGCGGTGTGGATTTCATGGGGACGTCCGCGCGGGCTTTTACGGGCATGCAAGCCTGGGCATACGTCCTTAACAAAGCAGGGTCCACAGATCCTGAAGCGATCCGACAGGCGGCTGAAACGATCGAAATCCCCGGTGCTGAGCTGATCGTGCCATGGAAGGGGATCAAGTTTGAGGACGTCGGCGGAGAGACCAACCAGAACACCTGGTCCAGGGGACTGATCGTGCAGTATCAGAAAACAGAGCCTGAGATCATCTATCCACTGGATGCGGCCACCGCCAACTTCGTCTATCCATGGCCAGGGTGGAAATAGGATAGGTTGGAAATTGCAGGAAGCAATAATAATGAACCTACCCGGGTTCCGTACCCGGGTAGGTTCAAAACTTGTGAACTGAATGGGTTTGCCTTATGGAAATGTTCATTTCAGCGGTGATTTCTGGTCTACTGATGGGCATGCTTTTTGCCCTGGTCGCTTTGGGGCTTGCCATCATATTCGGTGTCATGGACGTCGTCAATTTTGCCCATGGCGAGTTCCTCATGATAGGGATGTATGCGGCATTCCTCACTGCGGCAGGTCTATCCATAGAGCCTCTCTTGGCTCTGCCTGTGTCCGCGGCCGTCTGCTTTGTACTCGGCACATGCTCCTACTACGCGCTCATCAGATATCTGCTCAGAGGGCCCATGCTTGCTCAGCTTTTGGGGACCTTTGGATTGATGATTTTCCTGAGATATCTGGCCATGGCCATATTCGGCCCCGATTACAAAACCATCGAACATGGACTGCTCATAGGAAAGAGCATCAATTGGGGGACTGTGGTGATCAGTTATTCTAAACTGGGTACTGCCGTTATCAGTGTGATCGCCTTTTGCATCATTTACTGGTTGATAAACCATACCCGTCTTGGAATGGCATTGAAGGCAACATCCCTGGACGTTGAGGCCGCGGGCTACATGGGTATCGACACGGAAAAGATGAGAGGCCTGGCCTGGGGTCTTGGGGGGGCCACGGTAGGCGTTGCCGGAGCCTTGCTGATCAATTTCTATTATGTCTTCCCGACCATAGGCATTCTCTTTGTGATGATCGCCTTCGCAACCGTGGCGCTGGGGGGTTTCGGATCGATCAAGGGCGCATTTATTGCCGGGTTGATTATGGGGCTGATCATAGATCTGGGCGGGACATACGTGGGCCCTCAATATAAATTCGCCCTTATCTATCTGACCTACTTCTTGGTTATCGTGTTCAGGCCTCAAGGGCTTTTCGGATGGTGATGCCAATGCGAGTACTGAAAGATGCCGTATCTTTTGGAGATTTGCCTTTAGTAGAGAGGATTGGTTTTGCTCTCTTCACCATTTTCTGCATCCTCTTTCCCTGGGTTACAGAAGGCTCCTTTGCACAGGCGGTGATGATCCAGTTTCTCATCTTTTGCTTGTACGGGCTAGGGTGGAACCTCATCGGAGGATATGGTGGCCAAGTCGCCCTGGGGCAGGCAAAAAACGTTGGGATGTCAGCTTACACGGTCGCCTTCCTCATGGTCCGGTGGGATGTCCCCTTTTGGGCATCCACGCCTTTGGGCGTGATCATAGCAACCATCGAATCCTTTGTCCTCGGTTATTTCCTGTTCAGGCTCAAAGGTCACTACTTTGCTATTGCCACAATCTGTGTCTCTCTCGTCTGGCAGCAACTGTTCATCAACTGGGATCTTATTGGAGGGGCCCGGGGCATAGAGCTGCCATTGAGGGAGACCCCGAACTTCATTTATATGCAGTTTGACTCTCCCACGTACTATCATTATTTTGCTTTCGTGCTCGTAATGGCTGCCATTCTTTTTATGAACTGGTTCAGGAAATCGAAATTGGGATACCAGTTGCGGGCGATAAACGCAAACGAAGATCTTGCAGAAAGCCTGGGTATCAGTATCCACTGGGTGAAAGTCAAGGCCTACTGCATTACGGGCGTATTTGCAGGCATGGGAGGCGCCTTTTACGCTGTCTACTACAGTTATATCGACCCCTTCTCCGTGATGCATTTGGAGCTTTCCGTCATGATCGCCTTGATGACAATGATCGGCGGTGCAGGTTCCATGTGGGGCCCGATCATCGGTGCCATGATTCTCATTCCCTTGGATCGTTATTTGGGTGCCTGGCTCGGAGGAAGCGGTATTGTAGGCGTGGACTTCATGATTTACTCGGCGATGGTCATGGTCATCGCAGCCTATGAGCCCAGGGGGATCTGGGGCATTATCGAGAAAGCTCGCAGGAAACGCTAAGGAGATGAATCCGCCATGGCTCTGCTGGAAGTCACTGAACTAACCAAGAATTTTGTGGGCGTCGTTGCCAATGACCGTATCTCCTTTGAAATCCAAAAAGGAGAGATTGTAGGGCTCATCGGTCCGAACGGAGCGGGCAAGACCACCTTGTTTAATTGTATAGTTGGGTACCATAAGCCGGATAAGGGGACCGTTTTATTCGAGGACAAAAATATTACCGGATTCAAGCCTTTCCAGACCAATCGAGAGGGAATCGGCAGAACCTTTCAAATCATGGCTGTTTCTGGAACCCTGACCGTCTTAGAGAATGCCATGATAGGGGCCTTCTGCAGGGCTTCAGATTCGCACACCGCAAGGGAAAAGGCCTGGGACATCCTGCGTCTCGTGGAACTGGAGGAAGAGGCTGAAGCGCTCATGACAGAGCTTCCCATAGCCGGCCAAAAACGGGTTGGCCTCGCCATGGCTGTTGCGACCGATCCAAAACTCCTCATGCTCGATGAGGTGGCGGCTGGCCTGAATCCCAAGGAAACGGATGAGATGGTCGCTCTTCTTCAAAAGATTCATCGTGCCAAGGATCTAACCCTCTTTGTGACCGAACATGTGATGGAAGTTGTGATGCCCATCTCCCAACGTATCATTGTCCTGGACGGAGGCCACAAAATCGCGGAGGGGAAACCTAAAGATATCGCGAATGATGAACGGGTCATTAGGGCTTACTTGGGTGAAAAATATGCTGAGGGTCGAAAACATAGAGGTTCGGTATAGCAAGGTGCCGGTTATTCACGATGTCTCATTTCTCGTGAACGACGGAGAACTGGTCTCGGTCGTCGGGTCCAATGGCGCGGGCAAAACAACGGTTCTGAAATCCATAGCAGGAAACCTCCACCCCACAAAGGGGCGCATCGAATTCCAGAGCGAAGATATCAGCAGAAGCTCGACGAAGGACATCGTGCGGAAGGGAATTACCTACGTCCCGGAGGAGAGGCGCATCTTTGGGCCTCTTTCCGTGGAAGAGAACCTCATGCTGGGCGCCTACATCGTCGATAACAAGGAGGAAACACAAAAACATCTGGACTACGTGTACAGCCTCTTTCCCGCTCTGGAGAGGAGACGTAAGCAATTAGGGGGAACGCTGAGTGGTGGGGAGCAGCAGATGCTTGCCATCGGGAGAGGGTTGATGTCAAGCCCAAAACTGTTGATGTTGGATGAGCCCTCCCTGGGCCTTATGCCCAAACTGGTGGACGAGATGCTTGAAGCGGTCCACAAATTAAAAGAAGGAGGGCTAACCATCTTGCTGGTGGAACAGAATGTCCTGGAAGCTTTGGAAATGGCCGACAGGGGGTACGTATTGCAGACAGGTCGGACGATCCATGAAGGAACGGGCAAAGAGCTTCTTGAGACCGATATCGTCAAGAAGGCGTTCTTGGGTCTTTAGGAATAGGGTAGGGGGACATCCTATAGTCCCCCTCCGACATTGGACTTGATCCAGTCGCTGATGTCTTTAACGACCTGCTCATCGATTCCATAATACCCATGGTTGGACCACCCACCGCAGGGATCCCCACCTTTGGGCGAATTGTGTTCATAAGAGATGAGATCCTTTCGGGGTGCTTTCCACAGGGATTTCACAATACGGACCGCCCCGAAGTGAGGCGAGACTGAGCACGCATCTTTTTTGTGGTGAACTACCAGGGTTGGCACTCTGATTTTTAGCAGGTTCACATCAAACACCGAATGGCCCCTGCGACTTCTTTGGGACACACATGAAGTCAACACGAGGCCATCCGGACCGCCATCCCCCAACCGAGCCGCTACATTAGCCGGTGAGGTACAGCCCCTGCTGGTTCCTATCAGCCACACCGGGATATCAGCGAGCTTCCGCAGGTAGGCGATTACTCCCTTTATATCCAAGGCGTGGGCTTGAGTGATACGGAACCCCCAAAGGTTTTCACGATCAGATGGGACATCCACCACAGCCACCATCAGGCCTTGTAAGGCAAACAAGTGACGATTCCTCACTAGAAAATTGCCGCAATGTATATAACCATATGGGTTCACGCCAACGGAGCCGCCACCCCCCATAAAAAGGACAGCACTGGCCCAGGGCTTCGGGGGCTTGATCAGCAGGAATTTTTGCTTAACGCCCTCGCGCCGGGAGACCTCTATATACTGGTGTTTCATTTCGGGAGCACTATCAGAGGAAATATCCTGCACGTGTGTGGGTCCGATAACCTCACTTACCGTACAGCTGCAAAGGAATGAAAGTGCGGAAAGTAAAATCAATCTTATATTCAAGAATCTCAATTTTTCCTCTTCATAATCATCTTTATGTGGTTATGGATGAAATCGCTTTTGTCTTGGTAATAAAAAACTAGTCCAGATCCAATTTCACGCCACACTGATTACATTTTACAACGCCCCGGAAAAGTTTATTGCCGCATTCAGGACAAATATAGCGGGCTTCTTCATCTTGAATCCATTTTTCAGTACCAACCTCTCGCCAGTACGGAATAGCCCGTAAAATAACCTTTTTGCCAACACTCATAGGGAAATCTTCAATATACTGACAAGGAAATTCATCACATTGATGACATCCAATGTAACCTTTCTCTCTTGTGCAGGCCCTGATCTCACACTGTCGGCAATGCATAAACTGTTCATCAGATAAGCAGCCACGGCATCTAATATCTTCTATGGTTAGGTTTTCAGTATTAGGAAGAAGACCTTTGCCGGGAACTTCTCCCTTGTAAAGATTCACCAAACGCTCCTTGAATTTGCGATTATTATCACGGTGTGCTATATAAATGGCACAGACTCCGCAATAAAGGCCACAAGGCGCAATAAAATCCGGATTTATCTTCATAATCCTAATCACTCCTGATTCATCATCTTCTTGTATGGTTTGTTGATAATACTCCAAATGCATTATCTTTTGACAGCAAAAATCGCCTATTTTGTGATTTTTCTAACTGTACAGCATTCAAAATCGAATGATATACAGAAAAATGCTTTTTTCTAAGATACTATATCTTAAGCATGGAGGTTGTTACCGCTTGCCAAATTTCTCCATCTTCAGTGTTTAGTTTTTCTTTTGATTTGATTTTTATCCATCATCCCCAAACAGTAAGCCTCCACCCTTAAAGCCCTTGATCAATCATCTCATCCTATGTCGGTATCTTTTGCGGGACGATGGATAAAACACTTATTTGTAAGCCTGAAGATGGGGCAACTCAAGAATCATAGCAGGAAGTCACTTCCAGTTATGGCCGAAAAGTACCTGAATTTGGAAAAGCACCATGATGCTGACGGTTTTTCGGTTAAAAGATGGTAAAATATTTAGTAAAAATTTTATTTTATTAAGAAAAATAAATAAAATAAAATAAAAGCTTGACATATTATATTTAGAGATATAGATTATAATAAATATCAAAAAATACAGCTATTATAAATTATTACTAAAAAATCTGAGAAATACTTATTTATAATTATCTAAAATTACTACTCTATTTAGTTGGTCTAGCAGCGTTCAGGAGGAAGGTTAGAAAGAGATAGACAAAATCAATATTAGAATTTGAGTGCCGCCCAACTTCAGCACCGACCAAAATAAAGCATGCGATGGCTAAAGGCATCCAAAGGTTATATTCAAAAAAGGGGGGTATGAGGTGGCATTTGAAAGGCTTCTCGAATGAGCGTGCATCTTTTCTTCCGGCCAGCCTCAACATGATTAGCATAAAGGGTTGCACACGAAGAGAATAACGGCATCCTAGGAAGTCACCAAACTCAAACGTCCTGTTGGCTTATTAATCATCAACCTTACCTGATAGCTGCCAAATTTTAGTATGATTATCAACGTGACACTACGATTAAGGGGAGAGGTTTTGGATGACTCCAAGAAAGGGCCTTCCCATGAAGAGACGACTCAAAATGCCTTAACCATGCTCCCGGTGGGACGCGGCTGTTCTGTCGGGAGCCTTGAAATATTCTGGCGAAAAAGGGGCTTGTATAATATCTTAAGGCTGCAAGAAGCGGTTTTTTCTCCTCTCTATTTTTCTTCCTTCCTTATTAAATCGCTTACCCTTTGGGTTATGTGCTTATCTTTCAGCCTCATCTTACTATCCGAGCAAAACATATCTTTGCCAATGGTAGCAGTGCGGCTACCAGTAAACTCTTAGAAAGAAATGGCTTTCATTTTCCGAATGGACCTCCGTTCTCGGGAGTAAGGAGGTCTGGATGGTTAACCCTGTCAAATCGAGAGGAGTCAACTTAGATGAAAAAAGAAGCTATAAAACCGTTTGTATGGGGTATGGTGGTCGGCTCGGTTGTGTTGCTTATTGTCATTTTTTCGGCAGGATGGGTGGTGACTCGCGGCTCTGCTGAAGCTGAAGCTAAAGCAATTGCTGCAGACGCCGTCATGAATCGCTTGGCACCGATTGCTGTCGCTCAGTTTATGCAGGATCCAGACAAGGCAGAGCGACTCCAGGAGCTGAAAAAACTGAAAACCTGGGGAGCGAACAACAGAAGTGACTATGTGCAACAACAGGGCTGGGCGACAATGCCCGGTGAGAAGGAACCCGATGTGCGAGTTGCCGATGAGGTTGCCAGACGGCTTATAGATCTCAAAATGTAACGACCCCCTGGTCGTCTGATTCTAAGCTGCAGCCTGGTTCCTCCCCCAGTGCGCGGATCACGGCAGATATCATGGTGATGGGCTATGCAAGCGCCGGGGTGATATCCGTGGGCTCATGAAAACAAGAGAGCTCTATACCAAGGACGAGACTTGGAAAGGCTGCCGATACAGGCTGTTTTCATTGGAGCCTGCGCAAATAGCGCAGGGCTTTGTTGCAGCTTAGGAGTTTGCTTTTGATCATTTTTGGCGTGGGAAAGACTTTTTGGGAATAAAAGTTTTTCTTCCTTCCTGCCCCAGGCCACACTTTTCAAAAGGTGAGGACTACACAGGAGAATCTATTTTGGCACAGATTATGACAACCAAAGAAATGGCTAAGTACCTGAAGTTACATCATATAACAATATGGAAATTATCCAAGGAAGGCAAAATCCCTGCGATTCAAATTGGTAGGGTCTGGCGATTTGACAAAGAGGTCATTGATGAATGGATAGCCAGAGGCTAAAAGAAATCATGCAAGAGTGTTTTCATTAGGAGGATCAGAATGGAGAGCATTTTGGTTCACAATAGGGTCAGAAAAACAAGGGAAAAATTCCTCATGACTAAGACGGAGCTTGCCAGGAACGCAGGTATTTCCCGGTTGACTGTTGATAGGATTGAGAAAGGTATGAGTTGTCGAATTGAGACCAAAAGAAAGATTATATTGGCCTTTGGATATGACCTCTCTCACAAGGGCCTGGTTTTCAAAAATGGTTAATGACCTTGCCGGATGGAATGATCGACTCCTTTTACCCCTATACTTTTCACTTTAAACTCGAACCCATTCAGACAGTACACTCTCAAGACCTCAAATTATAAGCTCGCGAGGGCAGGACTGATATACCAATATGAACCCTTTGTGAGTCTCTCTTCATAGTGATATGGGCCTCATTCACGGGTAAAAGCCAAGAAACTTCTAACAGATATAAAACAGAAAAAGGAGCAATAATGAACGAAGGTACACGTAATCAATTAGACGTAAAGCTTAAGAAGATGCTTAATCACCTTGATCAAGCCGAAGCTAAACAAAAGCAACCAATACCTCAAGTAGGTACCGGCAATATTATTCGCCGTAGGAAAGGTGAAAAAGATAAGCGTTTTTCCGTCTGCATAGAATCCAGATTGCGTGCCGTGGCGGCGAGATAAGGAGGCGTAGAAAACCATTGAGAAACGGAAGAACAAAGGTGTCAGGTTTTCATAATATTTTCTATAATTAAAAGGAGATCATAATGAATATCTACGTAGGGAATCTATCGTATGAGGTGACTGAAGAGGATTTAAAAGAGGCTTTTGAGGTCTTTGGGGAAGTAGAAACAGTCAAGGTTTTAAAAGACTACGACACGGGCAGATCAAAAGGATTTGGATTTGTAGAGATGTCAAATAATGCTGATGCTCAGTCGGCAATTAACGGCCTGAACGACAAAGAGTATAAAGGACGAACACTAAAGGTTAATACGGCTCGCCCCCGCACCGAAAATCGCGGTGGTAGAGGAGGATTTGGTGGCAGCAGAAGAGGACGAAGACAGGGTGGGGGACGGCGTTTTTAGTAAGCCAGATCGAACCTGAAAGCCTGATAACCCTCGATGGGTTATTGTTATGATTAAGGGGTACGGTTGAGGGCCTGGTTTTGCTTTTCCCCAGCTAATTTGGGGTTCCATTTTATCCGGCTCTCTCACCTCACATAGCAAATCAACCCTAAAGCAGGGTCTTCTTGTCTCAGGAACACCAACTGAACCCTATTATTTATACGACGTCGGCAATTTAGGCTCCACAATCAGGAAATTGTTCTTAAATAAGATCTCCCGGCTTCAATGCCCGTATTGCAGAGGATAATTGTGATATTCAAGAGGATTAGAGAAAGGGGAGTCTATGCGAATCTTGCTGATTTATCCCGAGTATCCGGACACTTTCTGGAGTTTCAAGCACGCCCTGAAATTCATTCACAAAAGGGCGGCCTT
>JASFTV010000039.1:0-16534 GCA_050050615.1 Desulfobacteraceae bacterium | reverse complement strand
TTCCTCCACTATTCCAGCCATACTGAAACGTGACAGGAATAAAATCGTTACACCATCTTATATAATGCGGCTTCGCCGCGCCGAAGAAAGGAAATGCCTAAGCGAGTAAGCTGTCCCAGTCCAGATTCTTGAAAGTCTTGTGCAGGAAGTGATCGTCATCAACGACTTCAAAGGATAGATTGGAAAAGACCTTATTCGCAACTTTTTCAACATCTTTCAGAGGAATGACCTCGTCCTCTTTACCATGATATATCCACACAGGGACAGATATCCTTTGCTCGCTGTATTCCGTAGAATCCATGAGGTTAATGGCAGGAGCCAGAAGGACCAAGCGATCCACCCGGGGTTCGTTCTCCATGGCAAAGATGGAAGCCATCAAACCCCCAAAGCTGGATCCCACTAGGATGATGCCGGTCTTCTCGGACAGAATGCCATTCAGCTTTTCCATCCTCTCTTCTAATGGACCCGTGAAATTAGGAAGGATCATGTCCGGATGTCTCTCCCGAAAAAAGACAGCTTTGGTCCCCTGATTGCTGCTCTCCAAGCCATGGAGGAAAATTCTTACAGCCATCGCGTTCTCCCAAACCAACTATCTCTCACAAAGCACAACGAGATCACTAAGCGAAGACCCGCTGGGGGCGGCATATGCACCCCAGAGAAAATCTTGCTGCATTCATTTTGCTAACAGAGCAGAGGAGTCTAAAGCTGGCCTGTTTCCTACCCGCACCCGATGCTTCTTTTGGTTTGCGCCTCCATAGCAGCCTCGATCTCTCTTTTTCTGGCCTTTCTTATCGCCACAACCTCCAAGTCCACTGAAACCGAGATCCCAGCCAACGGCTTGTTGAAATCTGCCAAAACGGTCCGAGGCCTGATTTCCAGGACCTTAAAGGAAATCAGGCTTCCCATTTTCATCTGCCGATAGAACTTTCCCTCTTTCAGTCTCTGTTTTATAAGACCTTTCTTGGGGATCTCTTTGACCAGTGTCGGATCGTGATCACCGTAGATCTCCGATGCAGGTATGGTAAGGCTCATTTTGTCGCCTACACTGCATCCTTCAAGCGCCCTCTCAAGGCTCGGAACTTGGCGCTCGACACCAAAAATGAATGTCATCTGTTTTTGAGGGTGATCCTCTATGGTCCCATCCGCAAGATGGGTCTTCATCCTGTACCCCAAAGTCACGACCTTGTCTTCCTCTACTTTCTCCACAGATCCACCTACACGATTTCCAAAACTTCAAATTCCTGCATGCCTCCCGGTGTTCTTACCCTGATCTCATCGCCTACCCTTGTTCCGATCAACGCCTGCCCTAAAGGAGAGGTGACCGATATCTTTCCTTTATCAGGTTCGGACTCGTAAGGACCCAGGAGCTGGTACCTGACCTCTTCATCCGTCTGGATAGCATACAATAGCACGGTCTTACCAAAGACCACCCTGTCTGACGGGCCTTCTTCCATTTCTATGATCTCTGATTTACCGATGATAAGCCTGAGTTCATTGATCCTGCCATCAATGAACGACTGCCTTTCCTTGGCCGCATGGTATTCGGCATTTTCACTCAAGTCCCCATGCCCCCTGGCCTCTTCTATCGCTCTTATATTTGCGGGCCTTTCCACGCTCTCCATGTGACTAAGTTCCTGTTTTAGCTTTTCAAGGCCTTCTTTTGTGATCGGAATTCTCTCCATAGATTCATCTCTCCATTCTAAAAATATAGGTTATCACATCCCGGTCATAGATTACATGTGGAAAGAAAATGATCATTGACAGGCTGCCATTGGAAAAGCATACAACGTACTCCGGTTGCCTTTGCTTCACGGCAAGCCCACGCCGAGGGCTGAACCAATCTGGTATACCAAAGCAGCGACCAGATAGGCGACAACCAGGTTGAAACCGATTGAAAAACCAGCCCACTTCCATGAACTCTCTTTCTTGATGCTCACCACAGTCGCGAAGCAAGGGACATAGAGCATGGTAAAAAGGATAAGGGTAAAGGCCAGAAGGGGATTCCAATTTGGATCTTTTCTGAGTCTTTCCGAAAGAGCCTCGCTTTGTTCAGGATCAAGCTCCCCCAGGGAATAGGCTGTTCCCAGTGTAGAGACGATCACCTCCTTAGCGGCGAAGCCACCCAAAAGGGCCACATTGATCCTGTAATCAAATCCAACGGGTCTGGTCATGCTTTCAAGCCCCTGCCCGATTCGTCCAGCAATGCTCCCCTTGAGGGCCGCCTGCTGTTCGAGGTTATCGATCCTCTTCATCTCTTGTCTGTACCTGAGATAGCTGAAAGCAATGCTTAGATGATCAATGCTTTCATCTTGAATAATCTTTCCCCCCTCTTTCATAACAAAAACCGTTTCCACAATAGGAAAAAGGGGGTTAACCTCAAGCACCTTGACGGCTGACACATCTTTCTCAAGAACTTGGTTATACGTCGCATATAGATCATCCAGAGCCACCAGGTCGTCCTTATCTTGGACCAGACCCTTGACGCCCGGTGTAGCGAGAAAGGAGGATCTGACTTTCTCCCTCTGATTCTCATAGAACTGAATCTTTTCCTCTGTGAGTCCTGGGTATGTCATCATGGCCCAGAGTATGATGGAGATACCGAGGATAATCGTGCCCGCCTTCTTAATGTATTGCCAAGTTCTCTCCCACGTGTGGATCAAGAGGCCTTTAATCGTTGGGACACGGTAAGGGGGGAGTTCCATAACAAAGGGCGTTGTGGGTCCCCTGAGGACACTTTTCCGGATCACCTTCGCTGCAAACAGGGCGAATGACCAGGAAAGAAGCGTAAAAATAAATAACATATTCGCTTTTTTTGTGGCAAAAAAGGCCGCAATGAGCATCGCAAAGATAGGAAGTTTGGCCCCACAGTTCATGAAGGGCACGACCAGGAGGGTCGCAATCCTCTCTCTGGGATCTCTCAGAGTCCTCGTCGCCATGACTCCCGGCACGGCACAGCCTCCCGAAATGCCTCCGCTTATAAGGAGAGCCATGACTGAATTTCCGTGCAAACCGAACCATCGAAGGACTCTATCCAGCATAAAGGCTATCCTGGCCATGTAGCCGGAGTCCTCCATGATGGCAATCGCAAAAAACATAAACATGATCAGGGGAACAAAGCCGAGAACACCACCCACGCCGTCAACGATTCCAGAGACGATAAGCGAGTTGAGGTTCCCTTCCGGAATGATTTCCGCTACGACGAACTTAAGCCATCCGAAAAAGGCTCCGAACCAAGCTAACGGCGTTTCGCTGGCCCAGAACGTAAACTCGTAGATCACGTAAAGTATCGCCAGCATAATGATGGGGCCCAGGACTCGGCTGGTTAAGACCTTGTCTATCCTGTCTGAAAGGTTCAGCCGCGATTCGATCTTTCTTTTCACCGACTTTCTGGTGATACCGGCTATGTATCCATAACGGTGGCCCGCTATGATGCCCTCTGGCTCCTCTTCCAGCGTGTCCATGATGTGTTTGTATGTCTTCTTGCAGATGTCATCAATCTCTCGGCTCACTTCCTGATCGCTCTTTATCAAAGCCAGAATCTGTTCATCCCCTTCGAGGCACTTTAGAGCCAACCACAAGGGTGAGTAGGCCTTATCATAAACGTCACTTTTCTCGATGGCACTCTCGATTTGCTTTAGGCTCTGGTTGATATCTCGACCATATGAGATGACATCCGGGTGCCATTCGTGACCCATCTCGGCCACTTCAACGATCTTGTCCAGCAATTCATGAATGCCTTTGTTTGATCTAGCCACTGTGGGCACAACAGGCACGGCCATCAATGAAGATAAGGTTTCCTGCTCGATTGTAATTCCTCTGTGAGACGCCACATCGACCATGTTGAGGGCGATGATGAGCGGAACACCCAATTCTCTGAATTGCACGGCGAGGTAAAGATTTCTGTCCAAATTGGAAGCATCTACGATATCAACAACGACGTCAGGTTTTTCCTTTATAAGGAAATCTCTGGCAACGATTTCTTCCAAAGAATATGCCGTCAGGGAGTAGGTGCCAGGAAGGTCAACCACTTCAATATCATAGCCCTTGTGGTTTACCCGCCCGGATTTTTTTTCTACAGTCACACCCGGATAGTTGGCGATGTGTTGCCTGGCGCCTGTGATGGCATTGAATATGGTTGACTTCCCGGAGTTGGGGTTGCCTGAAAGGGCGATTTTGATCTTCTTGCCCATATCGCTATTCCCTGTCCTCCACCTCTACCATGATATAGTCAGCTTCACTGTTCCTTAACGTCAGGGTGAAGTCCTTCACTTTTATGGCCACCGGGTCTTTGAGAGGTGCTCGCCCCTGAATTTGAATTGTCGCATCAGGAACCAGCCCCATCTCTCTTATTCTCCTGCCCATATCTCCGGTCGCAGAAACCCTTCTGATGATCCCCCGCTGATTGTCGGACATCTGTCTCATCTTGATGATTTTCTTCATAAGTAAAATGACTCCTCGACCCAACGGCCCACGGAAGCCAAAGCCTTTCTATCATCGTTATAGAAAGGCTTCCTTGTAAGATTGGCATTCTGGAACCGCAGCTTTAATCTTCCCTACCCGTGCCAAGATGTTGACAGCTTTTCCAGGTTTCAGGACAGAGATCACCCAAATGGCATCCTCATCCCCCATACGAAGGGAGACCATTTCACGCTACAGAGTGGAAACAATGTCACAGCCAAAAAACCATAGAAGCTATTGCCTTTACAAGCATATTTGTTCCGCTATTGATCAGAGGCGCTTATTGCAATTGAATACCAATATAAATAGGGGTCGCGCCGGTGTCAAGCCTTTTTGCCTGAATTCGCTTTGGCCCATCCTGCCATTGCGTATCATTGAGGTCCAAAAACAAAAAAGCCCCGATAGGATCACATCCCCATAAGGAACGGTCACCTCGCGGCTATGCTTTCAGAGACTGGAGAGACCTCTGTGTTTAGCCCTTGGTTTTCAATCTGCCAAGTCAAACCCTAGAGATTCTCCATCATCACCAAAATGGTCGCTAGCAAAAACGGGTCGGCTAATTTCTGTCTACCGATGGAAGCGTGACCTGCGGCTCGGTCAGAAAAAACTCACCTTTCTCAATCCACTCTTTGAGTATCGCCGCGATCTCCAGCGCCCTCGGGTATGAAGAGACAGGCACCGCAGGAACTTTCTGGTCATTGAATCTTATCGTTCCACTTTTCAGTTCCGCATAGCTGACCTGCCTGAGGCTCTGGGCCTCCCCTTTGGGATAATCATTTCCGTAATCTATAATCTGGGTAAAAAGCTCGTCATCGGAAACGCCGGTATAGCGGGCCATCTCTTCATTCAATATGGGTATAGGTACCCCTAGGCCAACAGCCAGGGAACAGCCGTAACCGACCATGCTGACGCCCACCACCCATCTCGGATCCATCTCCTTCAAGTCTCCCGTAACCATGAGGGTACCGGCAGGGGAAAGAGGAACACCATTCTTCCCCCTCTTCACCCCGGGCTTGTGCTGGGTTCCCGGGCCGATGATATAGCCTCTTGCGCCACCAAGGAAGATTCGCGTCCCCATACCCAAAGTGAGATAGTAAGGATCGTTAAAAAGAGGACTCAACTGTCCGGAAGTGGAGTAGTTCGCATTACCCGCCCTTGGTTTGAGCACTCCCATATAGGTATATATAGTCCTGGTGGATAAATTAATAGCACAGTTGTAGTTCTGATAGCCATTTCTCGGATTTAATAACATCGCATAAGGGAGAGCCGAGAGACTCACCCTCTTGCTTACCTTGCGGTTAGGGTAACAGTCCGTGCCGTAAGCAACA
The DNA here is from genome assembly GCA_050050615.1 of Desulfobacteraceae bacterium. Lineage (GTDB taxonomy): Bacteria > Desulfobacterota > DSM-4660 > Desulfatiglandales > HGW-15 > JASFTV01. Next base: position 10,748 of record JASFTV010000039.1, on the reverse strand, counting down.
GCCCGCAGGGTCACCTTCTTTCCGGCGACAAGATCATGGATGACATGCCCACCGCCGTATTTGAATTGACCCGGGTGTACACGGTTGAGAGGATCGTCTTCAGCAGGTTCAGTGGCACCCAAATATATATCGACCGCAGCCAGTCCTGCGTATGCAGGCACGTCATTCAACCAGACCTTCGATGCCTTGATCGTCGGCTTGGTATGGCCAAAATTGATGAAGGCTCCCGAAGAACACATGGGGGAAAAAGTGCCCGTGGTCACCACATCGATCTCCATGGCCGCCTTTCTGGGGCCTTTTTGCTTGACAATCTCCGTCATCTCATTGGCGGTGACAACGACCACCTTACCCTCTTTGATTCTCTGATTGATTTCTTGGATGGTTTTAGAGGTTTTTCTTTTCGGCACCTTTTCATATCCCTCCTGAAACACAATCGTAGAACAGGATCATAGAGATTTTACAATCACATGACAAGCAAAAGTTTAAGATCCTTCCTATTTTGTAACACTTCAGCTTTTTGAAAAAAGATCCCCCTGACCAAAACTTGTGAACTTTTCACAAACTTGAACTGATACCCAATTTCTAGTTTTCTTGACTTCTCCTCAAACTTCCTATTAGATACTGAATGAGGTGGTAACAGCTGAGGAGTCACAGAACGCCTTGGTCCCTCGATTCACAAATTCCATGACGTATTTATTCACTCAAGATTAAGGGCTGCCCTCGACCATGAGCTCGGGCCGAATGGAGTGAGCAATTATCCATATCTTATTCCTGAAAATACGTTACAGTATTTGCGAATCGAAGCACTGAGCATCCCGATGGCAATGAAAGATCCTTTTCAAATAGCAAACCTGACCCTCAAAGAGGAGGGACCTTTTTTCTTGATTGCGGGTCCGTGTGTGATCGAAGATGAAAAAACGACCTTGCAAGTCGCCGCTTTTCTTAAGAAGATCGGCGACGAATTGGACATACCGGTCATCTTTAAAACGTCATACGACAAGGCGAACCGTACATCCCTTGATTCCTATCGCGGCCCTGGAATCGACAGGGGTCTTGAAATCATTCAAAAGGTCAGAGCCGGGATAGGATTACCTGTTTTATCAGATGTTCACTCAGTCGGTGAAGTTGGGGAGACAGCCAAGGTCCTTGATATTATTCAGATCCCGGCCTTCTTATGTCGTCAGACTGACCTTTTGATCGCAGCAGCCCAGACCGGCCTTCCCATAAATATGAAGAAAGGCCAGTTCCTTTCCCCCTGGGATATGAGAGCCGTTGTCGGTAAAGTCACCTCAACGGGGAACCGAAGGGTTCTTCTCACGGAGAGAGGGACCTCCTTCGGTTACAATAACCTGATTGTCGATATCCGCTCTATCGCCATCATGAAGGAATTGGGTTTCCCCGTTGTATTTGACGCAACCCACAGTGTCCAGCTGCCAGGAGGCGTGGGTACGAGCTCAGGAGGCCAGAGGGAATTCATTGAACATCTCTCCAGGGCTGCTGTGGCTGCGGGTGCCAACGGTATCTTTATGGAAGTTCACCCAAATCCGGATTCTGCCCTGTGTGATGGACCCAACTCTGTTCCCTTGGAACAGGTCAAGCCCCTCGTAGCTTTGCTCAAAGAAATTCACGGGCTTGTGCGCACCCCAGCTAAATCATCTTCTCCCTGAAATCCTGCTGCGACCCGTTGAAACAAAAAATGGAGCAACGCGATCTGTCGAAAAAAAAGATCATAGAAGAAAAGGCCGCTGAAATAAGGCTTCTGATCCTAGATGTCGATGGCGTGATGACTGATGGCCGTGTGCTGCTGAATGAGATGGGAGAAGAGATCAAAAGCTTCAATATCAAAGATGGATATGGCCTGAAAATGCTTATAGAAACTGGTGTAGAGGTGGTGATCATATCCGGGCGCACCTCTAAAGCTGTTGATCGCCGGGCAAAGGATCTAGGTATCCAAGAGATTTATCAGGGCGTTGCTGATAAAGAAAGGGTTTGTGCTCAAATCATTGAGCGGAAGAAACTCAAGAAAGCGAATATATGCTGCATGGGGGATGATCTCCCTGATCTTCCTCTGTTCCATCAGTCCGGCATCTCTGTGGCCGTTGCAGACGCCGCTCCGGAGCTCCGACACGCCGCCACTTTCGTTACGAAAAATGGCGGAGGCCGAGGTGCGGTGCGAGAGCTCTGCGAGCTTATCTTAAAGGCCAAGAAAAAGTGGCCCTGGTGTGTTGTAACATAAATAACTTATCCGAATTACAATGACGCCCGGGGGGCCCTGGGGGTTGGTCCCTCAGATGCGCTCCGCTGATAGGTAAATTACGCTTTACAGAAAAAACGGGTATTTGGTATAATTATTGCAAAATGACGAAATTTCTCAAAAAACACTGGCCCTTAGCAGGAATACTCGTTCTGCTCGCAGTGGTCAGTTTCTACCTGATCCAGGCCCAAAAGGAGCCTATTCAAAAACCCGCTCTGGCAGAGGCGGACGCAGACGAGGGCGTCAAACTCGAAGATATCCATTATACCCAAAACGATCCTGACCAAAGGGTAAAATGGGTGTTGGACGCCACAGAGGTCAAGCTCACGAAAGACAAACGATATATCCGCTTCAGAGACTTTCGACTGAGGCTGGAGCCAGAAGACAGGCCGGCCGTAGAACTTGAAGGGAAGAAAGGAAAATATGACAAGAACACAGGAGAAATCACCCTTCGTGGCAATTTAAGGGGCCGCACGGATAATGGTTACAGGTTCATGACAGAGCGTGCTATATACAAACAGAAGCAGGGGGACTTGGAAACCGACCAACCTGTGAAAATCATCGGACCTTTTTTCTCTGTGGAGGGCCGTGGGCTCTATTTCAACGTAGAGAATGAGATCCTCATAATCCATCACAATGTCACCACTTCAATTGATAATGACGCGTTGATCCTATGATATGTTTAAGATACAGAACGTTTTTCTGTTGTCTCATACCCCTCTTGAGCCTCCTCTGGCCTTCTGGAGTCCTGCCTGAAGTCTTTGGGAAAGAGGCGAAAAATGCCCAAAACCAATCCATAGTCATCAACTCAAATTCACTCGAGATTGATAACCAACGGAAAATCGTGACATTTACCGGAGATGTCGATGCCAGGCAAGATGACCTCATCATAAACTGCCAGAAAATGGTACTTTACTACATTGAAGAGCAAACTGAAAAAGCATCGAAAAATCCCGGGCTGAAGATAGATAAGATTGTAGCGACAGGACAGGTTAAGATCACCCGGCCAGACGGCGGCTCGGCGACAGCCGAAAAGGCTACCTATTACCAAGATGATGAAAAAGTGGTCCTTACCGGAAAACCGGTGGTCAAACAGGGGGACGACTTTGTGGAGGGGAGCATGATTACCCTCTTTTTGAGAGAAAACCGCAGTGTTGTGGAAGGCTCTGAAAACAAGAAGGTAAGGGCGGTCCTGTCCCCGAGAAAAGGAAAAAGGTAATTGAGTTGACCGACAACAAGGAGACATTGGAGGCAAGAGGCTTAGCCAAGACATATCATGGAAAAAGAGTTGTGGATCACGTCGATATAACCCTGAACAGGAGGGAGATAGTAGGCCTTCTCGGGCCGAACGGTGCGGGAAAAACAACGACCTTCTATATGATCATGGGCCTGGCAAAGCCAGACGAGGGAAATGTTTTTCTTGACGGTCAGGAGATTACACATGACCCTATGTATTTGAGGGCAAGGAAAGGCATTACCTATTTGTCTCAGGAACCCTCCGTCTTTCGAAAGCTGACCGTTGAGGAGAATCTTTTGGCTATATTAGAAAGCCTCAACGTTCCTTCCCATGAAATTCGTGACCGCCTGGAAAGTCTATTATCTGAACTTGCCATAAGCGCCCTCGCCAAGCAGAAGGCTTCCTCTCTTTCTGGCGGGGAAAGACGCAGGCTTGAAATCACTCGGGCACTGGTGACGGAGCCAAGATTTATGTTACTTGACGAGCCCTTCGCGGGCATTGACCCTCTTGCTCTAAACGACATCAATCAAATCATCAAGCAGTTGAAAGACAGAGGAATCGGCATTATTATTTCAGACCATAATGTGAGAGAGACATTGAAAGTTTGTGATTTTGCTTATATCATCAATCAAGGCAAAATCGTTGAGTTTGGTGACCCACAGAAGATTCTGCAAAGTAAGATCGCGCGCACCGTTTATCTCGGTGATGATTTTAGCTTATAATAGTGCACCATATTACGGACGAGTACGGTCCTATAGCCTTGTAGAACCCGAGACACAAAAATCATGGCCTTACAACTCAAACAATCCTTGAGCCTGACTCAGCAGCTTATCATGACGCCTCAGCTGCAGCAGGCCATAAAACTTCTTCAGCTTTCCAGGCTTGAACTTCTTGAGACCATCCATGACGAACTAGAGACAAATCCCATGCTTGAGGAACAGCCTGCGGGGGAGTCTGACGATGAGAAAAGCACGGAATACGGGGAAAAACCTGATCAGCAACTCAGCGAGGTCACTGTCAAGGAGAATGTAGGGGAGGATGTCGATTGGGAAACCTATGTGTCGGAATACAATACAGGGTGGGCCGATTCACCTTATGAACCCAGAGATACGCCCCCCTTTGAAAATATCACAGCCGGCAAGACCAATCTACACTCCCATCTCATGTGGCAACTCAACATGGGCTACTTAACCGACGCTCAAAAGGAAATCGGCATTCACATTATCGGCAACCTGGATGATGATGGCTATCTGAAGATTTCTGTTGAAGAAGTATCCCAAATCACGGGATATGCCATTGGTGAGGTTACAGAGACCCTCGGCTTGATCCAAAATCTTGACCCTGTTGGCGTGGCAGGCCGAGATACCCGTGAATGTCTCTTGATCCAGGCCAGATTTCAAAAGCTCGGAGGCACCATCGTTGAGAAGATTATTCTAGACCATATGGATAAACTTGAGAACAAGAGATATGATCTTCTTGCTAAAAGTCTTTCTGTCCCCCTCGACGATGTTTTATCCGCTGTATCTATCATTACAAATCTCGAACCAAAACCTGGCCGTAAATACAATGATGAAGAAACCATTTACATTAGTCCCGACATATATGTGTTTAAAGTTGGCGATGACTATGAAATTATGCTGAATGAGGACGGGTTACCAAAACTTAGAATCAATGCCTATTACCGAGATATTCTAACCAGCAAAGACTCTCTCGAGGATGGAACCAGGCAATATATACAAGACAAGCTGAAATCAGCTGCGTGGTTAATCAAAAGCATTCATCAACGCCAAAGGACGATCTACCGGGTAACGTCAAGTATCGTAGGATTTCAGAGGGACTTTTTCGATAGAGGTATAGCCTTTCTAAAGCCACTCGTCCTTCGCGATGTGGCAGAAGACATTCAAATGCATGAATCGACCATAAGCCGGGTGACGACCAACAAATACGTGCACACTCCCCAAGGCGTTTTTGAGCTGAAATTCTTCTTTAACAGTGCCATCCACTGCCTGAACGGAGATTCTGTTTCCTCTGAAAGCGTGAAGGAGCATCTGAAAAACCTCGTGAAATCCGAGGATGGTACCAAGCCTTACAGCGATCAGGAAATCGCTGATATGCTGAAGAAATTCAATATTAATGTGGCTCGACGGACAGTGGCCAAGTACAGGGAAACTTTGGGTATTTTACCGTCAAGAAAGAGGAAAAAACCCTATTAGTTTTCCTGCGTTTGACTTTTCAGGCTTTTTCTGTTAGAGAGCTTTTTTCTTTCTGGGAGGTAGGATCTATGGAGATTACAGTGACATTTCGACATATGGAGCCGGCTGAAAGTCTAAGAAGCTATGCGGAAGAGAAATTATCAAAAATAAGAAAGTATCTGGATTCCCCATTAGAAGCCCATATCGTACTCGGTGTTGAAAAATTCAGACACTTAGCGGATATCACCCTGAGCATCAACGGCACTCGGATCAAGGCGGTAGAAGAGACGGATGATATGTACTCAGCCATAGACCAGGTTATGGACAAGATTGAAAAGCAGGTCAAAAGGCACCGTTCCAAGATCAGAAAAAGAGGGGCCGAAAACATAAAAGGTGAAGAGGCGCTCGCGACCGAAGCGTCGGTAGAAGCTTCAGCAGCGAGCCTCGAAGAACCTGTCATAGAGGTGGAAAAACTGGTTGCCAAACCCATCGACCCTGAAGAGGCGGCTATTCAACTCTCTATATCTCAACAAGACTTCTTGGTTTTTAGAAACTCACGGTCTAGAGAAATCAACGTCATCTACAAACGCAGAGACGGTAATCTCGGGCTGATTGAACCCTCTAACTAGTGCTCATCCACAAACTGTTTGCGGACACCAGCAAGTTTTCAGTCCAGAGATGAGGAATCTCTGGCAAGGTCAAGGCAAGCACGGAATGATGGGCCTCGCCCGAGGGCGGGAACAGATGATTCCGAAGATTGACACGGCCTTCCCGCCCTCCAGCCGAGCCGAGCCAGCCCGGCTGGAGATTGCTCATCCCGCAAGGCGGGAGTGGATGGAAACCATCGATCCTGTCAATCATCATTCTTATATGTAAAGACGATGCGACTATCTGATATTTTGGAAGAAGATCACGTTATTCCCGAACTAAAGGCGAAAGACAAAAAAGGCGTCTTGGAGGAACTGGCCGAAGCGATAGTGAGCCACGATGCTTCTCTGGACAAAAGTTCACTGGTCAAGGTTTTATTAGAAAGAGAGCGTCTTGGAAGTACGGGCATTGGGGACGGGGTGGCCATACCCCACGGAAAGTTTCCTGGCGTGACCCATCCGATGATCTCATTCGGCAGAAGCCGAAAAGGTCTGGACTTCGATTCTATGGATGGAGAACCTGCATTCCTTTTCTTCTTGCTGGTAGCGCCAGAAAACTCTGCCAGTGTTCACCTGAAGGCCCTCGCCAGAATCGCGAAGATATTGAAAAATAGTGCCTTTCGAAAGGTGTTGATGGAAGCTCCTGACAGATACGAGCTTTATCAGACGATTATCCACAATGACGAAGAGTTCTGACGCTTCCGGAGTGTTAGACCAAGGGAAAGCCGAGTTTGCCTTATGATAGGCCTGTTGATCGTAACACATTGTGACCTGGGAGCGGAATTGCTAAACGCTGCTGAGTTTATTGTCGGGAACATAGACCGAGCAGACACTGTTGCAATCACCGAAACCTCAGGTAGCGAAAAGATAAGGAAAATGATCGAGGAAAAGGTTACTGCCCTCAACAGCGGAGAAGGGGTTATCATTCTTACAGACATGTTTGGCGGGACGCCTTCTAATATAAGTCTATCATTTCTTAAGGAAGACAACATTGAGGTCTTGACCGGCGTTAATCTACCGATGATCATAGCGATTATTCAAAACCGTTCCGATCTGAAATTGAATGTGCTGGCTGAAAAAGCCCGGGAGGCCGGCAGAGCGGGAATCTCTCTGGCAAGCAAGCTACTGGAGTCGGCATGACCTCCATTGTGAATGTCACTGAAGAAAACCAGGATACTTACTTAGATGGCATTGCAGAAATTGAGAACCTTTCTTTTCCATCTCCTTGGTCTCCTAACGCCTTCATACAAGAGATAAGAAACCCATTTTCCCGGTTGTGGGCTCTACTCGTGGATAAAGCCCTTGTGGGGTATATCTGCTTTTGGATGCTTGAATCGGAGATTCAGCTCATCAATATAGCTATTCATCCAAAGGCGAGAGGTCGGGGGTTCGGGGGTCGCCTTCTAACAAAAATGATCGAATCTGATGTCTCGAAAGACATGCATTCTATCTGGCTGGAAGTGAGGGTATCCAATCTGACCGCCCAAAAACTATACGAGAGCTTGGGCTTCGAGGAGGTCGGCCGGAGGCCGAGGTATTACAAGGATACCAACGAAGACGCCATCGTTATGAGCCTGTTCCTCTCCGAAAAAGAAATGTATCGTAAAGCTTCAAACTAAAAGACTCCCTTCGTCCATGCTAAACGTTTTTCTTCATGGCAATGAGGAGGTAGCTGATGACTGTAAAAGTGGCGATCAATGGTTTTGGGCGTATCGGAAGAATGACCTTCAGAGCAGGTCTCTCGAATAAGGAAATCGAATTTGTTGGCCTCAATGATCTGACGGACCCCGCAACCCTGGCGCATCTCTTAAAATATGATTCTACGCAGGGGATACTGGATGCCGATGTCTCACACACGGATCATTCCTTGATTGTGAACGGGAAAGAAATTCAGATCTATACAGAAAAGGATCCTTCAAATATTCCATGGCGTGACGTAGATGCTGAAATCGTTCTTGAATGCACCGGGCTCTTCAGAGACAAAGAAAAGGCCTCTGCCCATCTAAAGTCCGGCGCCCGGAAAGTCATCATTTCTGCGCCTGCGACCAATCCCGACATCACGATCGTGATGGGGGTCAACCATCAGGAATATAACCCCCAAAAGCATCATATTGTCTCAAACGCCTCCTGTACCACCAATTGTCTTGCCCCTGTTTGCAAGGTGCTGCTGGATAATTTCGGCATAGAAAAAGGACTCATGACCACGACTCATGCTTACACAGGCGACCAGCGGCTGCTTGACTTTCCGCATAAAGATCTCCGAAGAGCAAGAGCAGCTGCACTTTCCATGGTCCCGACCACAACGGGCGCTGCCAGAGCTGTGGCACTCGTCCTTCCTCAGCTGGCTGGAAAACTGAACGGGATGGCCATTCGGGTTCCAACACCCAACGTCTCTGCGCTGGATCTCGTCGCACAGCTCAGCAAAGCTGCAAACGCTGATGACGTCAACAGTGCGCTGAAGGAAGCGGCTGAAGGGCATCTGAAGGGCATCCTCGACTACTGTGAAGAACCCCTTGTGTCCATCGACTTCAACGGCTCTACGGTCTCTTCCACGGTCGATGCACTCTCCACAATGGCCATAGGAGATATGGTCAAAGTCATTGCCTGGTATGACAATGAGTATGGCTATTCATGCCGTATGATCGACCTGGCCTTATACATGGCCGTGAGTTGATTTCTCCATGCTTCTAATTCCTAGACAATCCTTTTCCAACCTATGTGCATGACAGGGAGATCCTATATGGGTGGTCGTAAGCCCCTGATCGCGGGCAACTGGAAAATGAATCTAGATCTTCATGAATCGGCCGAACTCGTCAGGGCCATAGCGGATCATATGATTGACCTTGAAGGCGTTGAGGTGCTTGTGGCCCCTCCTTTCACGACTCTGTCCGTGGTGAAAGAGGCCATAGGTGGCGCAAGCATTTTCCTTGGGGCTCAAAATATGCATTGGGAACCCGAAGGCGCTCTTACCGGAGAAATATCTCCAAAGATGCTTGTTGAATGTGGCTGCACCCACGTCATTCTTGGCCATTCAGAGAGGAGAATTCTTTTCGGAGAAACCAGTGAGATGATTGACCTCAAAGCCAGGGCGGCCGTAGTGTTTGGGCTGATCCCCATTATCTGTATCGGTGAGACGCTCGAGCAGAGGGAGCAGGGTCGCACCTTTGAGGTCGTCAAGAACCAACTGGATCAATCCCTGAAGAACTTCAGGGACGACAAAGACCTTCCCTCTTCCACCATTCTGGCCTACGAACCCGTTTGGGCCATTGGTACCGGCAGAACAGCAACACCCGAGCAGGCTCAGGAGATCCATGAGTTTATTCGGGATTGGATACAGAAGAATTTTGACCCGGCCACAGCAGATGCTGTAAGGATCCTTTATGGGGGCAGCGTGAAGCCCGAAAACATAAAAGATCTGATGTCAAGGCCGGATATTGATGGGGCCCTTGTAGGAGGGGCGAGTCTAGAGCCTGATTCCTTCATACCCATCATCCGGTTTCAGGAGGGGTGATCCGCACAGAATTTTTCTTGAAATCTTGCCCTTTTTTGTTAATATCATAGATAACTAAGCTCTGAAGGGGCAGATTCTGGCCTTAGAGGCATCAATGCTCCCTAAGAGTGTCATTATTTTGTAAGGATAAGTACAAAGGATCGATAGATGAAACTTGTTTTGATGATGATTCACGTGGCCGTCTGTCTGGCCCTTATCTTGATTGTCCTGCTTCAAAGAGGGAAGGGGGCGGATATGGGAGCCGCTTTTGGGGGCTCCAGCCAGGCCGTTTTCGGGAGCAGGGGAGCGACATCATTCATGCATAAGATTACGGTGGCCGCGGCAGTGATTTTTATGCTCACGTCCCTCACCCTCGCCTTTCTCTTCGGAAAGGGAGCCACCTCTTCTATAATGAGGGGCGTAACGCCCAGTCAAGCACCGCCAACCCAACAAACACAGGGCTCCGCTCCCTCAGGGGGCGAGACGAGGTAGTAAAATTCTTGACCAGTGCGGAAGTGGTGGAATTAGGTAGACACGCTATCTTGAGGGGGTAGTGGGTTATGCCCGTGCGGGTTCAAGTCCCGCCTTCCGCACCATAGCACGCACAAAAACAATGGCCACTCCGATTGGGGTGGCCATAAATTTTTTGTGGGATCTTCGATTCCAAAATGAGGCCAAATGAGGGCTTGCTGAGACAAAGAGCCTTGTAATTCGAAAATCGATTATCGGATCCACGTGGCAGATCCAGAATGGCTTGCCTTTGGAGAGAAATTCAGACGGATCCATTTCATCGATCTCTGCTACCCTTTTAGCGATCCGCATCATAGCCCGGGCGCTCCAGGAAATCCTCCCCGTCCCTGTCGCTTACGAATATCTTTCGGCGCTCAATACCCCGGATCATGATGTGGTGCAGGAGACCGGGCGCCTG
>JASFTV010000038.1:0-16591 GCA_050050615.1 Desulfobacteraceae bacterium | reverse complement strand
GAGAGAATCGTCAAGAATCTATTTCCTACATAATGCCAGAAGAAGTGAACCCTGTGCGGTCCCTCTCCTAGGAAACGTGATCCATAGACCACATCCGCATTTCCTTTTATGATGGGTGCTATGAGCTTGGGATAATCCGATGGATCATATTCTAGATCAGCATCCTGTATGATCACAATATCGCCGGAAACATGTTCTAACCCTGATCTTATTGCAGCCCCCTTCCCCTTATTCTTTGGATGATAAATCACTTTGTCCACTTCCTTTTCAATTTTCGCCCTTATCAACTGCGTGGTTCCATCATTCGAACCATCATCCACAAGAATGATCTCTTTATCTTCAACAGGTGCCTTTTTCACAAGAGAGATCAAGTCGGCCAGGAGAATTTTCTCGTTATAACAGGGTATAATGATCGAGACTTTCATAAGCCCTTACTCTGTGCTCCTTTCATTTGTGGGTACTATTTGTTTTGATGAGATGGCGTGTCGCCTAAGGCATAAGCGATAACAGAACCAGGCCACAAGCAAAAAAAGCAGAGTGCCCAAGGAAGCAAACAGGAATGTACCAAAATGCTTGGGTCGAAATATAAACTTGATTTTATGGGTGCCCGGTCCTATTTCAACCCCTTGAAATAGGAGATTCAGCCATAGGCATGGCTTTTCCTCTCCATCTACAAACACACGCCAACCCGGATAAGATGACTCAGAAATGACCAGAACACAAGGGACATCCGTTGTGAGTTCAATATAAATGTTGCCATTTTTTTCATATTGAATATGGTCTATTTCTCTAAATGACGGCTTTCTATGTCTCCCAATCGCATCCCCTTTTGCTAGAGCTGAAGAGGAGGGATCAAAAGAGTCATCAATGAGTTCATCGACTGTGCCTTTCATGATAGAACGGAGATGCCCAACCATCCAGGCCCTTGGCAAAAAGTCTTTTATCTCATAGACAATGGGGTTAATTTTCTTTATCCGGCCTCGAAGTGCCGGTCTTTGGTCCAACCTTTGAGAAGAGATGACATATTTCACGTTAGCCAACCTAAGGAAACGGAGTCTTTCATCCCACGGCCTCTGCAGGATTTCAGTGATGATATATTGATATCGCAGCTCGAGCCCCGTCTTTCCGTCGATATGGTCTAGACCATGTAGGATACCCAGATTTGGCATGAGGTACATTTGCCACCTGATATGGTGATTGAGAATCGTGTCTTTCTGGGAATCTGGTGTCGTTGCGTCAGGATCCAAATATATTCTGAAGATGTCTGAATCATCAATGATGGGTTTTAAGTATGGGTGGTAGCTTTCATAGAATGTCGATTTGCGCAAGGGATTAAGGTTTGCGTGGTTTACGTACAGATCCGCAACCAAAATAAGGGCTATGACAAGAAAGAGGGGCTTGGTTCTTAGTCCCTTCTGTTTGAGGAGCAGGATCAAGCGATCAAGACCATAGGCCGCCATAACCAAGAGACTGAGGCTGGCTAAACACAGGAACTTTGCTGGGAAGCGGAAGAAAGGAAATAGTTTGTAGAAGAGATCGTACATAGGCGTATAGTAGCCGAGAGCCAGGGCGGTGCAAACCATGAAGATGACAAGCCATAGAAGGAACCTCTTAGAGAAGCCGAGGAGCAAACCTATGAGAGCAAGAGGAGCAATGATGAAGCCTGGATATATGGTTAAAAGCCAGGGAATTTGCCCGTTTCCGGGGAAGAACCCCTGGAGCGTTGAAGGATCTGTGTCAAAGTTGGCCTGAAAATGGAGGGGCAGAACAAAATGCTTCAGCATCTGGGGGCTCAAAGAGTGCCTGGTTGCTTCCGCGTAAGCGAAACCCTCGGAGCGGACAGAGAGCTGGTAGTCCTGGTATGAAGGTCCGAGTTGCACCATCGTAAGCAATGCTGCAGATGCAGCTATAAGCAGGATAACAACTAGATTTCTTAGCCTTAAGCGCATACGCAAGGTTCTGTCTGCGGTGTACGTCAAGCCATAAAAGATGAGTAGACCTACAGTCAGAATGAGCAACTGGGGTTCACCTCCCAGAATAGACATGCAAAGAAAAACCAAAGTATAAACGTAGCCGCACCTGCGGTCTTTTGCGGTGGCTTCATGAAAAGACCAGAGTATGGCTGGCAACCAGATGAAGGTTGATAGGTTATTGAGTGTATTCACTGAAGCGATGGTAAAACCGCCATAGCAATAGGAAATGCCTGTAAGAATCGCAGATTGCCGGGATAGGCCGATGGACCTTATGAAATGATAGAAGAAGCAAAAACCAAGAAAAAAATGCAGCAAAATGTAGATATTAAAAGACCAGGAAAAAGGGAAGAGAGCAAAAATCAGGGAAAAAGGGTAGAAGACACCTGATTGGAGATCACTCATGAAGGGAGATCCGCAAAAAATGTTACTGCACCAGTAGGGGATGGCCATACTTTTTAGACATGCGGCCAAGTAGTATTTCATCGGATAGAACAACCGATGGATATCCCTAAAGTAAAACGTCTTGTTTGAAAGGAGAGCGGGATGGAAAAAAAGAAAAACGAGAACAACGGATAAGACGATATAGGCGTGGTCTTTCAGGTTCCTGAATCTCATACTAAGTTGCGCACACCAGCCGAGCTTCTTGCCGGGAGATGGAAGAGGTATACGTTTTCATCTAATTTGGCCAAGATGCAGTGGGTAAAAGAGTTTTGTGCAATCCCTTTTCCGAAATCGAGAACAGGTTAAGCAACGATCCAGAACGTTCCTGGAATTAAGAGTTCGTGCAGTTGCGAGTGATAATGCCTCATTGTATCATTAAAAAGGAACAAAAAAAAGTCGAGGATGCCAAAGATCCCATAAGCTGTTATAATATGGCGTCTCTATTTGCATGGGTGCGCATGAGGTTTTCTATGAGACGAGTCGCTTCTATTCTTCTTAAAGGATTTATTTGATGGTGGGAAATGTTCATAGACCCAAGCATCATCCAGATATCATCATTAGCCTTTTTCTGGTTGCGACAATCCTCGTTGTCTTTTGGCAGGTCCAAAATCATGAGTTCCTTAACCTCGACGATGACCTGTACATTACAGAAAACCGGATCGTTCGAAGAGGACTTACGTGGGAAGGCCTTATCTGGGCTTTCTCTACAAGTGATATCAGCTATTGGCATCCCGTGACTTGGCTGTCTCACATGGTGGATTGCCAGCTCTACGGATCAAACCCCAGGGGGCATCACTTCAACAGTCTGCTCCTGCACGCTGCAAATGCTCTCCTGCTGTTCCTCGCTCTAAGACGATTGACAGGGGCACGCTGGCGAAGTGCGGCCGTTGCTGCCATGTTTGCCTTGCATCCTCTCAACATCGAGTCTGTCGCATGGGCAGCGGACAGGAAGAACGTCCTGAGCACCTTTTTCTGGATGTTAACCGTTTGGAGTTATGCCTACTATGCTGAAAGCCCCGGATGGAAGAGATACTTGATCGTTTTCACATGCCTTGCCGTGGGACTGATGGCTAAGCCCATGCTTGTGAGTCTTCCATTTGTCCTTCTCCTGCTCGATTACTGGCCTCTTGGTCGATTGCGGTTTGGAGAAGCCGGTGGTAGATCCAACATAACAAACCAGAAATCGCGGGGGTCAACATTTCAGAGGGCAGGATTGCGTTTGATCTTGGAAAAGATTCCCCTCCTCGTTCTTTCCGTGGCTTCCATCTGTCTGTCATCTTTGTCCGCCAAAGAACAGGGGATCCTTCTACCGACCCGTGTCGTACCGGCCGGGCTGCGCATAGAAAACGCTTTGGTTTCTTATCTCATCTATATGAAGAAGATGATCTGGCCTATAGACTTGGCGGTATTCTATCCCTACCCCGAGTTTGTGCCGTTTTGGGCAGTTGCCGGTGCGGCCTTCTTGCTGGCAGGGATAACTTTATTGGGGATTCGCGTAAGGAGGCAAATGCCATATCTGGCTGTGGGCTGGCTTTGGTACATTGGAACCTTGCTACCGGTTATTGGATTGGTCCAACAAGGATTATGGCCTGCGATGGCTGATCGCTTTGCCTACATACCGCTTATCGGCCTTTTTATCATGGTTGTCTGGGGGTTTGCGCCTCTTGCTGCGAAATGGCCCTTTCAGAGGATTCTGCCCGCCATTTGTCCCGGCATTTTACTTCTTTGGTTTACGATGGTTTCGTGGGTCCAACTCGGGCATTGGAAGAACAGTGCTACGCTCTTTGAGCGGGCCCTTGATGTGACCAGCAATAACTTCCTAGCCCACATGAACTTAGGCAGTGCGCTGGCGAATCTAGGTCGAGAGAAGAGGGCAATCATTCATTTTAACAAAGCGTTGGAGACCGGGTATCCGAGACCCGAACAAGTCCATTTTAACCTCGGAAAGGCACTTTCTTCTCTAAGCCATAGAGATGAGGCGATTTTGCAACATAGGCAAGCCCTTAAAATTGCCCCGAATTACATTGATCCACATATTAGTTTGGGATCTATATCGCTCCGCAGCGGTGAATGGGATAAGGCTCTTTATCACTTTTACAGGGTCTTGGAGATCGACAAGGAAAATACAAAGGCGCATAACAATATCGGGGTTGTCATGCTCCATCAGGGAAAGCTCGATGAAGCGCTCACCCATTTAAGAGCGGCCCTACAGATCGATCCCCACTATGAAGTGGCAAGGAAGAATCTCGCTATAGCACTGAGTCGAAAAGGTTCGCCGCTCCCAGAGCAAGTGCGATGAGTGTGATAAAGGCATCTAGGGAAACCAGCAAACCGTTTTTGGACAAGAATGAACATTGGGGTGATTTCATGAAAAACCATTCTCAAAGTCAAATGTTTGAAAACGCCAAAGCAAACAAAATTGGGTGGTTCCTCACAGGCGTTTTGATCACTCTCATTGTCTCTATGGTTACCCTGTCCTTGGTACCGCCAATAAGTAAGGACGCCCTGGTGCATCACCTGGCAGTCCCCAAGCTATACCTCAAGCATGGCGGGATGTATGAAATTCCTTTCATGCCTTTTTCTTATTACCCCATGAACCTGGATCTGCTTTTTCTTATTCCCCTTTATTTGGGTAACGACATCGTTCCTAAGTTCATCCATTTTTGCTTTGCTCTGCTCACGGCCTGGCTCATATTCGATTATCTGAGGCGAAGAGCGAACAGCACGTATGCGCTATTTGGGGCCATCTTCTTTCTCTCCATTCCCATTGTCGTGAAATTGTCCGTAACGGTTTATGTAGACCTGGGTGTCATGTTTTTTTCTACGAGCTCCCTTCTTTTGCTACTGAAATGGATTGAAAGTGGCTTTCGTTTGAGATTTCTCACAGTATCCGCACTGATGTGTGGTCTGGCTTTGGGGACGAAATACAATGCCCTGGTCACCTTTTTCCTGTTAACCCTTTTTGTGCCGTACTTTTACTCAAGGTATGCCAAGGGCAAGAGGCCCGGCTTTTTCAAGTCTGCAGGGCAGGGAGCCATCTTTTTCATCATCGCCCTTCTGGTTTTTTCACCATGGATGATAAGGAATTACCACTGGAAGAGCAATCCAATCTACCCACTTTATGACCGTTGGTTCAATCCACCAAAGGTTTTTTCAGGGGATGTTTCAGCCCAAAAGGCCGCGGAGAGCTCCAAATCAGGTCCTTTTGCCTTTAGAAAGGTGATTTACCAGGAAAGGTGGTGGGAAATTGCCCTTCTACCGATAAGAATCTTTTTCCAGGGAAAGGATGGTAGCCCCCAGTATTTTGACGGCAAGCTCAACCCCTTTCTTCTTTTCCTCCCCATTTTTGCCTTCTATCGAACAAGAGAAGGCCCTCTGGAGCTTAGAAGGGAAAAGAAAATTATGCTTGCTTTCTCGGTGCTATTTTTTGCTTTTGCCCTTTTTGGCTTCGCACTCAGGATTCGTTATATTTCACCGATTATTCCTCCACTGGTCATTCTGTCGGTGATGGGGATAAAAAACATCGGTGACCGAGTGCAGCATGGCATAAGCCGTAAGGGAGGGCGTTTGGGGGTCCTCGCTGTCTTAGTGATCTCCGCGGCCGTCCTTTTCTATAACGCGGTCTACATTGTACAGCAATTCCACTACGTCAAGCCCTTCAGCTACCTCGGTGGCGATCTGAGCCGCGATGAGTACATAGCCAACTATCGCCCCGAATATCCGGCCATGCAGTACTTAAACCGACATCTTCCTACGGATAGTCTCGTCTTATTTGTCTTTCTGGGCAACAGGGGCTACTACTGCGACAGAGAGTATCGGTTTGGAGAGAACCTATTTGGTCAACTGATTGCAAGATCGAATAGGCCAGAGGAGATATTGGTCGGGCTCAGCGAGGTCGGGGCTACCCATTTGTTCATCTATTTTCCTCTCTTTGAGAAGTGGATGAACCATAATTTCGGTACAGAAAAATACCATTTAGTCAATTATTTTATATCAAAATATACAAGAATGATGTATAATGATAAAGGCTTTTCTATTTTATTCTTACCGAATGTTGCATCTTGATTAACCTTTCAAAATATAATAGAATTATTTGCACGATAAAAGATTTCAAGGATAGTCTACTGAAGGAAAACGGAGAAAATGGGCGAATTGTCCGTCTCGATTATCATTCCCGCATGTAATGAGGCCAAAACCATAGGGTCCCTCCTAAAAGAAATCCAAACCTGCTGTCCTCAATCTGAAGTTATCGTTGTCAATGATGGCTCGACCGATGATACGGGCAAGGTCGCCAAGGAAGCGGGGGCCATTGTCTATAGCCACCCCTATAACATAGGAAACGGCGCGGCCATCAAAAGCGGCATAAGGATAGCATCCGGAGAGGTCCTTATTTTCATGGATGGGGATGGTCAGCATGATCCCGAAGACCTAGAAGAAATGCTCAAATTTTTCCCAGATTATGACATGGTCGTTGGCGCCAGACAAAAAGGGGATCATGCTTCCTGGGGACGCGAAATGGCCAACAGAATATACAACTGGTTGGCTTCGTATGTTGGAAAATTTAGGATTGAAGACCTCACCTCTGGATTTCGAGCCATAAAGTCCGAGATTGCTCGTAATTTCTTGTACCTTCTTCCGAACACCTATTCATACCCCGCGACCTTGACTCTAGGGGTCTTAAGAAGTGGGAGGAGCATGAAGTACGTCCCTATTCGCGGGCGTAACCGGAGTACGGGAAAAAGCAAAATCAGACTATTTCGAGATGGGATTAAGTTCTTTATGATCATCACAAAGATCTGCACCCTCTATTCGCCATTAAGGGTATTTCTTCCTGTCAGTCTTTTTATGTTCCTGGTAGGCCTGGGGTACTATAGTTACACCTTTTTTGCGTGGGGCCGTTTTACGAATATGAGTGCCCTGTTGTTCACGACGTCTGTCTTGATCTTCATGATGGGTCTTGTCTCCGAGCAAATTTCTCAAATGCGATTTGAAAAGACCGAAGGGGACAAGTTCCTTTAGCCATAGGCATTTCTGGCACCCCTCTGTCCATAAGTGAGAAGAATGAAAATTTCAGTCATCGTTCCCGCATACAATGCAGAAGCCACGCTCCCAACTCTACTTGCTTCATTATCCAAACAGACTTTCAAAGATTATGAGGTCATCGTCATAGATGACGGCTCCATGGATGGAACCGCTCAGATAGCACAGTCTCATGATTGTAGCCTTATGCGACAGATGAAAAACCGGGGTCCAGCCTATTCCCGGAATGCGGGCGCAAAGAAGGCTCGGGGAGAGATACTTGCTTTCACAGATAGTGACTGCAGCGTAGACCCCCACTGGCTAGAAAACATTGAAAGACACTTTTCCCAAAATGATACGGAAGCGATCATGGGAAAACTTGTTTTGGCGTCGTCAACCTTCCTGGGAGATTCGATCTCTGCACTGGGATTCCCCGCAGGCGGAAGCATCGGATTTGATCAGATCTGGCGGGTGGAGAAAAAGGGCTTCACCGATAGTCTGAGCTCCTGCAATTGTGCCATCAAAAAAGAATCATTTTGGGAGATCGGCGGATTTGATGAGTCCTTCCCATACCCCGGGGGTGAGGATAGCTTCTTGGCCTACAATCTGAGGAGACTAAACTACAGGATAAAATATTGTCCTGATGTTTTGGTATATCACCAGGCCCGTGATTCGCTTCGAGATTTCCTGAAGTGGCAGTTTCGAAGGGGCAGAAGCAGCTACATCTTTTCGACGAAGGTTTCAAACAAAAGAGGCTTCTTTTCATTGAGGCTATGGTCCTCCAAGAACATCCTCAGTTGCTATTTCGGTGATAGGAAATTTCCCCTGATCCTATTTTTGCTCCTGACGAGCTATATCGTACAACTTGTAGGATTTCTGTTCGGGAAACAAAAAAGGTGACCTTATGCGGGTTCTGATCATAAATCCACCCTGGCCAGGAAAAGGGTTCGGCACAAGATCACAAAACAGAATTATAAAACATCGAAGTGATAAGTACTTACAACACCCTATTTTCCTGGCCTATAGTGCTGCCCAGCTTAAGGAAGCGGGCTTCGAAGTCTCCTATATCGATTCGGTCATCCAGGATTTGGACACCGGTCAAACGCTTCTAAGGGCTAAGGAAGAAAAACCGGAAGTCATCTTTATGGAGACGACCACCCCATCCATTGAGGCGGATTATGAGAGCTTAAAGGCCCTGAAGAACGTGACTGGTGCCAAGGTGATTGTAGGGGGTCCGCATGCGACCTACTTTCACAGGGAGGTTCTAGAAGATTGTACAGCCATAGATATCGTGATCCGCCATGAGTTCGACACCAAAATCGCTGACGTTGTTTCAAACTTGGACAACCCAGGCGACATAGATGGAATTAGCTATCGGGATGGGAACGATGTTATCGACAATGGGGATGGAGAACTTCTAGCGGACCTGGACAAGGTGCCTTTTCCTGATCGCGATCTTATTCCATGGCATTGGTACATAGAGGCCTGGTACTCCCGACAGCCTTTCATGAATATGATGACCTCCCGTGGGTGTCCTTATCACTGTTCGTTTTGTCTTTGGCCTCAGAGCATGTATGGTCACAAACAGAGATTCCGAAGCCTGGATAATGTATTCTCGGAAATCGATTTCCTTGTTGATCGCTATGGGCTCAAGGAGATCAATGTTGATGATGGTACCTTTACGACAAACAGGCAACGGGTTATAGAATTTTGCCAAAGACTCCGTCAGGAAAAACTGAAACTGGTATGGACGTGCAACGGCCGCGTGGACAACCTCGACGATGAAATGCTCACGGAAATGAAGGCGAGCGGTTGCAAAATGATCCGTCTTGGCGTTGAAAGTGGGTCTCAAGAGGTCCTCAATAAGATAAGGAAAGGATTGAGCCTCGATCAGATCGAAGACGGGATACGGCTAGTCAAAAAGCATGGGATTCAGGCGTTGGGAGGCTTCATGTTCGGTTTTCCTTATGATTCCAGGGAAAGCGTGGAACAAACGATTCAATTCGCCAAAAAGCTGTCTCCCGATCAGGTCCAGTTCTCGATTGCCATGTGCTATCCGGGGACGTCCCTGTATGAGTACGCAAAAGATAATGATCTCCTGGTGGCCAGGAGTTTTAAAGAATTCGACATGACGTGCGGACCGGTTGTTAAAACAGGGGACCTGGAAAGGCAGGAACTGGCGCATATTCTTTCACGGGCTTATCGAGAATTCTATTTCAGGCCGAGATTTTTCCTCCAGACCATGCTTCATATGAGCGATCTGGATGAAGTCAAGCGGGTCTTTCGTTCGCTGAAAAGTCTCGTCAAAACAATCAGACTGCACAAAGGATAATCACCACTTTTTCTGCGTGCTTCCCGGACCGAGAATTACAGCAGTTGGTTTGAAGAGCATCTGATTCATGTCGAAAAGTAAACGAAGAGCGCTTACCTTTGGACTTGTCGCCTGCTTCCTTGCTCTTTTGTATATCCTTTCAGGAGCCATCCTCACGTCTTTAGGTGAATTCTTGGTCTTCAACGAAAAACCCGCCCATTCAGAGGCGGCGGTGGTTCTGTGCACAGGAATCGACTGGTATCCTCGCGTCATGGAAGCGGCAGCGCTTTACAGGCGAGGGTTGGTGGAAAAAGTCGTCATTAACGGCAATAGAAAGAGTGAGGTGCTGAGGCGTCTTGAGAAAAAAGGTTTTGAACGGTGTTGCCCCTGGTATGAAGAAGGCCTTCGAATCCTGGAACTTTCAGGTGTGCCAAGAAAGGATGTCATCGCACTGAGTGCAGAAGACGCATACGATACGGTCAGTGAGGCGAAGGTGGTTGGAAAAACCCTTGTGGATGCTGGAATGTCGAACATCATCATTACAACAAGCAAATATCATACGCGCCGCGCACGGCATATCTGGAAGAACCTGTTTCCGAATCGTTTGAAGATTCAAAGTGTAGCAGCTCGTCATGACCCGTTTTCCCCCAAAAGCTGGTGGAAGGATGGGCGACAGATTCGTTGTGTACTATCTGAATACGGGGCGTGGATTTACTATTTTTGGAAAAACATAAAACAGTAAGTTCTTGATGCGCTCCCCAAAGGAGAATACACACGTCGGAACAGGTGAGCATTTACTTGTAACTAAACCCTCCACCTCTGGTGGAGGACCCGGATAGGTTCTACCGATCCGGGGTTTAGAGAAGTCGTTATCTGTTGAATAATGCTGTTCAGGGGTGAAGCCTTTTCTGAAGTGACTGGTGAGAGGGCGCCGTCTTTTCGTGACTTATCTCTGGGGGAAACCGCAGCTCGATCGCTCTAAAAGAGCGGGCGAGAATGCGGAGGGGGCAAGACTCCCCCAGAGATAAGTCACAGAAAAGACCAGCCCGGAGCCTCGGAACGCAAGAAAAGGCTTCACCCCTGAACCCCCTCGGGGAGTCAGTTGATGCCTCCCGCTCTGCGGGAGGAGACTCACGATTATCCGTAAAGTGCCAAGGGATACAATCATGAGCACACCAAGAAAGCTTCGGATCCTCCATTTTGCATACGACCATCCTGACAATCCCTGGGTCGGAGGAGGCGGCGCAGGCCGGACCTGGTCCGTCAATAAATACCTCTCCGAGCGACACGACATCAGGGTTTATTGTGGACCGTTTCCGGATGCTACGCCCCAAGACGTGCCTTTCAAGGTGCGCTTCACCGGGGAAGCGCGTCGGTACGTAGAAAGTCGCCTCAAATTTATGTGGGAAGGCAGGAGGGTCAATGCCAAGCCTTACGATCTCATTGTTGAGGAATTCTCGTTTTACGCGCCCATACTTTCGCACTTCTCAAACCGTCCCACCGTGACTATTTTGCAGAGCCGCCATGGCCTCAAAGCATTGAGATATCATCCGGCTTATGGGTGGTTATCCCTGCTGAGTCAATACTGTGTCGTACGTCGGAAGCGTGCTGTCATTCTGGCCTCAGAGCATCTGCGACCTCTTATCCATCCCTCAGCACGTGTTGCGGTCATCGGGCAAGGCGCAGATATCCCAAAAGATCTGCCGTCACCGACGGAGGAATATGTGCTGTTCCTGGGACGCTTCGATGTGCGGATCAAAGGATTGGATATTCTCCTGAAAGCGTGGGCCAAGCTACCGCCAAATCTCTCTAGCATGCCTCTACATCTCGCCGGGAGCGGAGATGAGGAGGGCATCCACACGCTGATGAGGGAGACTGGCGCCAGGAATGTCCATTTGGTGGGACGCCTTGATCATTCAGAGGCGATGGCAGCCATTAGAAGGGCTGCCTTTATTTGCGTGCCATCCCGCGATGAAGGATCTCCCTTGGTCGTATATGAAGCTTTTGCTCTTGGAAAGCCGGTTATTGGTAGCTCTATTCCCGCGCTAAAACCACTCATTCCTGACGGCATTGCAGGAATTCAGGTTCCTCCTGGGGATCCACAAGCTTTGTCAAAGGCTATTGAATCGTTACTTGTGGACAGGGCTATGCGCTCTCGATTGGCTGAAGGGGCGCTTCGAGTGGGGAAAGAATATAGCTGGGAGAGAGTTGCTGAAAGGCAGGAGAAGTTTTACTGGGAAACAATAGAGGGGAGATGAAATGGGCTCCCTACTTGAAGAGGCTGGGCAGTTACGATCTTACAATTCCTCTTTTGAGGGTTAAGCCTCCGAAGGGTAGTGGAAAAAGCGCTTATAGAAACTTGATCTTTTTATGTGGTATATTCTGTTCCCAAATACAATCAAAGCGAGTGCGGCAAAAAAAGGAAACGCGGGAGTCATATTCTTCACCAATTGCGGGAAAAGCCTAAGTCGTGGAAAAAGGCGGTCCTCCATGAAGAGTTTCCTGTAAACGTCGTTCAGTCTTATGAGTTTTAGGTATTTTTCCTTATTTTCTAGATCACTTTGTTTGGCTATTTCCTCGTAGAAACACCTGTAATAAGCCGCATGTCGGCTAAAATCCCTTTTTAGCCTAGGAATGATCTGGGAATCAGCGATATCCGCATTATCATTGTCGCTGTGTTGTCTATATTTTGTAAGATACGCATTCAGGTGCCCTACGTTGCCGTGCAAGATAGAAACAAAAGCGATCCACCAATCCTCGAACTTTAAGTTCTCAGGAATAGGAAAGCATTTCTCAGCCATCTGCCTTGTTAAAAACAAGGTCGGGCCAGCACATGTGTTGTCAACGATAATTCTCTCTAAGGTGAGGTGCTTTCGACGAAATCTCCTCTGCCCGAAATTTAGAGGATACAAGTTCGCATCGCAGTAGAGTTGCTTTCCAAATATCAGGTCATACTGGTTTTCCATTAAGAAGGCGTATGAATGCTTGATTCGGCCGGGAAAGCAAACATCATCCGCTCCTGTGATGGCAATAAAGTCACCGCTCGCATGCTTGTACGAATTATTGAAAGCAAAAATCTTGCCCCTATTCTTCTCGAATTTGTCTGCGATTACCCTTGAATTTTCTTGATAATTCCCAACTAAGATATCCCAAGTCTTGTCTGTGGAGCCGTCGTCAGTCACACACACTTCGATGTTAGGATAGGTCTGATTTAGGCAAGAGTCGACACACTCAACGATGTACTTTTCCTCGTTAAAGGCTGCTATAATGAAGCTGACTAAAGGTTCTTGCATTTACTTCACCACCAAATATTTTCCAATGATCAGGGCATCCATGCCACATGTAAAGAAAGTCCGGAGCGCATCGTAGGGGCTGCAAACGATAGGTTCTCCGGCTAGATTGAAGGAGGTGTTGAGTACAACGGGCACACCCGTGAGTTCATAAAACCTGTGTATGAGTTCATAATAAAGAGGCTGATCTTCGACGGATACTGTCTGTAATCTCGCCGTACCGTCGACATGGACAACACCCTGAATCGTATTTTGCCTATCTCGTAAAACATCCAATGTGAAAGTCATAAAAGGACTGTCTACATCGATGGCGAAATAGTCGCGGACCTTGTCTCTGAGGCAAGATGGCGCGAAAGGCCGAAATTGTTCCCTGAACTTGATGGTCTTATTGACTCTATCCTTAATATCTTTTTTTCTGGGATCAGCCAAGATAGACCGATTGCCTAAGGCCCTAGGGCCAAATTCCATTCGACCCTGAAACCAACCAATAATCTTGCCACTGGCAATAAGTTCAGCAGCCTTGTGGGCGGGATCGGATAAAACCTCATAATTCAGACCGGAACGATTTAGTTCTTCGAGAATTTCCTTATCCTTGTATTCGGGTCCCCAGGTATCTGTTTTCATCGTGAAATGGCGAGGCATTTTCATGGTATGATGGTAATGATATTGGGCAGCCCCGATACATGTCCCTGTGTCGCTCGCTCCGGCAGGGACAAAAATCTTGTCGAATTCGCCGCTGGCCAACAATAGGCCATTCGCTTTGCAATTCAAGGCAGCCCCTCCGGCAATTGTCAAATTCTTGATTCCTGTTTGCCTTTTTGCCCCCAACGTGAGGTGCAATACCGCCTCTTCGTATAGTCTTTGCAACGAGGCGGCCAGGTTTGCGTAGTGATCTGTAATTTCATCTTTTGGGTTCCTGGGTGGTCCAAATTTTTCCTTGAATTTGTCTGACAAAGAATAATCGTACGGATTAAAATATTCCATGTTCAATCTATACCCGTGATCTTCGAATTTGATCATATCCTTCAATGAGTCGAAATAAGCGGGCCTACCGTATGCTGCCAGGCCCATGACTTTGTATTCGTCTCCTGCACCGGTAAAGCCAAGAAATTGAGTGATTTTTCCGTACAATAAACCTAAGGAGTGTGGATGCTTGATAGGATC
This sequence comes from Desulfobacteraceae bacterium, assembly GCA_050050615.1. GTDB lineage: Bacteria > Desulfobacterota > DSM-4660 > Desulfatiglandales > HGW-15 > JASFTV01. Next base: position 2,393 of record JASFTV010000038.1, on the reverse strand, counting down.
TTCAATGGTCAACAGCTCGTTTTCCTTCCCAACCCACATGGTCGTGGACTTTCCATCACCTCCAGCATCCACGCAGAGAATGATTGCTTCGTTAAATGGGGATGAATAGAAGGCTGAGGCAGCGTGGCAGGAGTGGTGGTCGTAAAAGAAAAACATCTTCTTGTTAAAGCCGGTCTTGTAGAGGAAGCGTTCCAGCTCCGCCCTGAAATTCAAGCTTTTATACGTTCTGAATCCAACACTATAAAGAAAATTCTTCGTATTTGCGAGGGCAAACCCGATGTTGCGAAATGGGGCCTTCATCGCATCTATAAGATATCCGTCCCAGTTTGACTTCTTTGCATAAAAGGCTATCGCGGAAATATCTTCAGGCTTAATGCCTCCGGCCTCCAAACAATAGATTATGGATTTGAATGGAAAGCCACCAATGTGTTTTATCCTGGTAAGGCGCTCCTCTTGTACAGCCGCGACGAGGGTGCCATCACACAGGAGGGCAGCGGAGGCGTCGTGGCTGTATCCTCCAATGCCTAGTATCCAGTTCATACAAACCTCCGAGATCTAGTATCGTTTCCCAGAAATATTTCTAAGAAGTTTAGACATGTGAAATATGAGATTTCGCTGTTGGTCGTAGGCAGGAGCTGAGGTATGATGCTCATGTACACTGATGACTTAAACGCCTGCTAAACACAGTCACGGGGGGTACAGGATCTTTAGGTATCAGTGCGGTGATTCTAACGAAATGGAAATCGGCTTATCTTCTGGGTGATATACTCTATTTCTGAGTCTTCCAATTCAGGAAACATCGGTAAGGAGAGTATTTCTTCAGAAGCTTTGGTTGCTTCGGGAAAATCTTCTTTGCGATGTTTCAGATGTGAATAGGCTTTTAGATTGGGGAGTGCAATCGGATAATGAATGCCGGTAGAAATACCTTGTGATTTCAAAAAATCCTTCAAGGGTGCTCTTTGTGGTTGTTCCACTCTCACAACATAGAGGTGATAGACAGCTTTCACATAATCAATTTCCACGGGCGTAATCAATGGTGCGTCTTTCAAATGGTCGTTGTACTGATAAGCGATCGTTCTGCGACTGTCCGTCCACTCTGGAAGGTGCTTTAGTTTCACTTCCAGGATAGCGGCTTGCAAACCATCAAGACGGCTGTTAAAGCCCTCCATTTCATGATTGTACTTATCAATCCTGCCATGGTTGGCCATCATCCTCGCTGTCACAGCGAGTTTGTCGTTGTTGGTTACAATCGCTCCGGCATCCCCATAGGCTCCGAGGTTTTTCCCTGGATAGAAACTAAAGCAAGCCATATCGCCGATCGACCCAACCGGACGGCCCTTATAACTAGCCCCGTGTGCTTGGGCCGCATCTTCTAGGATTTTCAGGCCATATTTCTTTGCTAGATCTATGATCGGATCCATGTCGGCTGGTTGGCCGTAAAGGTGAACAGGTATGATCGCCCTGGTTTTAGGGGTGATCTTCTCCTCTATTCTTTCTATGTCGATGTTGTAGGTTCGAGGATTAATATCAACGAAGACAACTCCACCACCAGCCATCGTGATCGCCTCTGATGTGGCAATGAATGAGTTTGCAACCGTTATGACTTCGTCTCCTTCGCCTATACCGAGAGCCTTCAAGGCTATGAAAAGGGCATCTGTCGCGTTGCCGACGCCGATACAATGCTTCACATTGCAGTAACTTGCAAAGGCTGACTCGAAGGATTGGACAAACGGCCCCCCTACAAATGCGGATTGGGAAATAACCGCAGCTATGGCGGTGTCAATTTCATCTTTTATGCTTGCATACTGTTTTTTCAAGTCTACAAAGGGAATGTTCAACTCAACCTCCATACCGGTCATGCTATACCTAATTTGCATCTCTTGGGGTGAAATCGTAACGGAATCTCCTTGCCGGTTTCTATGGATTCATAAATGGCGCTTATGAGTTCCAGGGACCTTCTGCCTTCCAGGCCATCAACCAGACCGGCCTTATCACTAACAATAGCGTTTATGACACCTTTTAGGTATTCGCCCAAATTGTAGCCCCAGCCTTCGGGATTTTTTCCAAATTCTTCAAAGATAACATCATCAACAGGTTGATGGTCCTCGAATTCCCATGTGACGAGCTCGTTCATGAAGAATCCACCAATGACAACGCTCCCCTTCTCTCCTAAGAGGCTGATCGAGCCCTCGAGGTCCTTGGGCCGCGTGGCGGTCGTGGCCTCTACGATGCCTAATGCCCCGTTCGTAAATCTTAGAATCGCCGCCCCCGTGTCCTCACACTCTATCTTGGCTAAACGCGTGACGCCAACAGCCATAACACTATCAACGTCGCCCATGAACCATGTGAGCATGTCAATGTGATGCCCTGCCTGATTCGTAAAAACACCGCCA
>JASFTV010000037.1:0-16642 GCA_050050615.1 Desulfobacteraceae bacterium | reverse complement strand
CGATATCTTGGTGCAGGTCGGGCTTGGCCCGGTGGCTCAAACTGTGGCCAGCGCTCTGTCCCATGGCGACCAGCGTCTCCTCGAGGTCGGAATTGCTTTAGCTGCAAGACCGAAGCTCTTGTTCCTCGATGAACCGACGGCCGGCATGAACCCTGTGGAAAGAACCAAGATTCTTCAGAATATTAGGGACTTATCAAGTGCAGGGAAGACGACCTTTGTTATTGTAGAACATGACATGGACGTGGTTTTTTCCCTCTCCGATCGTGTGATCGTCTTGCATCACGGGGTCGTTATCGGCGATGGCAACACCGAAGAGATTCAAAATAATCCCAAGGTGAGAGAGGTGTACCTCGGCGAAGAGGTGACAGCATGATCCTTCAGGTGCAATCCATAAACACCCATTATGGTACCTCTCACATTCTCCAAGACGTCTCCTTCGTCGTCGACACGGGTGAGGTTGTGGCCCTCCTTGGTCGGAACGGTGTGGGGAAAACCACAACCCTGCGTTCAATTATGGGATTGACGCCGCCCCAAAGCGGCTCGATTCGTTTCAAAGATGCCGAGGTCTTAGGAAAGCCCCCTTACGCCATGTCATGGCTGGGGATTGCTTATATGCCTGATGATTTGCGTATCTTCCCTGATCTGAGCTGCGAGGAGAACCTGGAAATTGCCCGTAGACTTTCTCGACACAAAGGTTACTGGAATCGCGAACGGATTGAGGAACTTTTTCCGGTGCTGCGCGCTAGGCGAAAACAGAAAGGGCTCAATCTCTCGGGCGGAGAAAAAAAGATGCTAAGTCTGGGTCGGGCACTGATGGCTAATCCCGAAATGGTCTTGCTGGATGAACCGTCTGAAGGGCTCGCGCCTTTAGTCATTGCCAGTTTGATCGAAGTTATTGGACAGATTCGAGAGAGGCATGTGACCATTCTCCTTGCTGACCAGAACCTGAAATTCTGTAGACGGGTCTGTGATCGAGGCTACATCATCGAGAAAGGCCGCATTGTCCATGAAGGCACTATGGAAGCCGTCTGGGGTGATGAAGAGGTCATTAAAAGGTATTTGGTGTTGTAGCCCAACTTTTAAAGCGACGAGGTTTGCAAAATGTTCAACCGTTCTCTTTGAGAGGAGAAAATGTCTTTAGAACTCTTTGACCTTAGCGGCAAGGTCGCTATGGTCACCGGCGGAAGCCGTGGCCTGGGCGAGGTTTCTGCTAAGGCACTCGCCAAAGCTGGCGCAGATGTGGCGGTATGCGGACGAGAGACGGTTTCTCTGGATCGGGTTTCCAACGACATAAGAGCCTCAGGTAGAAATGCGGAGCCATTTGTCATCGACGTGACCACGAAGGCAAGTATCCATGAGGGTGTAGACCGGATGCTCAAACACTTTGGTAAGATTGACATTCTCGTCAACAATGCGGGCGTCAATTATCGGGTACCGGTGCTGGAATTCCCAGAGGAAGCCTGGGATTTGGTCATCAATACCAATCTCAAAGGTTACTTTTTGGTGGCTCAGGCCGTGGCGCCCCAAATGCTTGAGCGCGGTTACGGTAAGGTCATCAATATGAGTTCGATCTTGGGTATGGTTGCCCTCCCCAATCAGCTGGCCTATGCTTCATCAAAGGGAGGTATAGACCAGATGACAAAGGTGATGGCCTTAGAATGGGCCAAACTGGGGGTCCGGGTCAATGCCATAGGCCCAACCTACTTTGAGACAGAGCTGGTGGCTCAGCTTCGGAATGACCCTGAGCGATTCAATTTCATTAACGAGAGGACACCCATGGGCCGCTGGGGCTATCCCCCTGAACTGGAAGGCATTGTCATTTTCCTGGCAGCCCCGGCCTCGGACTTTATTACAGGCCAAACAATATATATCGATGGGGGCTGGACCATCTGGTGATTGGCTGTACAACGCCCTTGAGACACCGGAACCCCCGGATAGCGGATTATCTCTTCGGGCGATTACACCACACCTTAGATGAAACCAACCCTAAGATCAGGCCTCGCCAACGATAGCTCCGCAGGCATTTGGAACGCATGCCGTTCACTGTCATTCTATTCCATTTCTTGGCCGGTTGGTTTGACTCTGCGCTCTTATTGGGACCCAGAGATCGAACACATGGGTATTGATCGAATTGCTATTATTGGTGCTGGGATCGTGGGGGCTGGCATAGGCCAGGCGGCTACCAGTAATGGTTATATGGTGATCCTGGAAGACATCGAACCGTCTGCGTGGATAAGGCAACTCGGTCGATAGACAAATATCTTTTAAGGTCCGTGAAAAAAGAAATGCTCAGCCAAAAAAATTGGGAGCAGATCAAGAGCAGAGTTCGGACAACGACCGATCTTAAGGCAGCCGTGGAAGAAGCGGATCTCATTACAGAGGCCGTCCATGAACGAATGGACATAAAGAAGGCCAGAACCCATCGATTAAAAGATCACTTCGGAATCTGCGTATCTTTATCTGAAGGACCTTCTCGATTCCGCTAGCTGGAAAGGAGGTAAAATGGCATCGATTTACGAAAGGAGGCCCTGGCTTAAGAATTACCCGGAGTGGGTCCCTCATAATCTTGAAATAGCAGATGATACAGCTTTGAGCGATTTCAGAGCATCTGCTGCTCGCCGTCCCGAAGCACCAGCACTATGTTACTTTGACCTTTTGATATCTTATGGAGAGGTTGATCGCTCTTCAAGTAGCCTGGCGGCTGCCTTTCTTGACCTTGGAATCAAAAAAGAAGATCGAATCATCCTGCTCCTCCAGAATGTTCCGCAGTTTCTGATCGCGACTTATGCGGCCTGGAAACTCGGCGCCATCGTCGTTCCTTTGAACCCCATGTACAAGGAGAAGGAACTCTCCTATTTCTGCAAAGATTCAGGAGCAAAGATCTTTTTGACCCTTGAAGAGATTGCGCATGCTCTGGATCTTTCCTTTTTGAAGGAAACGCCGGTTGAGGAGGTGATTACCACGTCATCCTTAGACTATATTCCGAGGGGTGCTGATCCACCTAAGATGCTTCGTGGGATAAGCAAACTTCGCATTCCCGACACCTTAGATATGCTTGAACTCATAAAGCAGCAACGAGGCAAAGAGGTGGAGGACCCAGTGCTGGTTCCTGAAGATGTCGCCTATTTGACCTACACTTCAGGGACTACAGGCCCGCCCAAAGGTGCCATGAATACACACGGGAATATTGCTTTCAATGCTCGGGTATATCAAGCGATGCAGCAAATTCAAGAGAACGACGTTGTCCTCGGTGTAGCGCCTCTATTCCATGTCACAGGTGAAGTCGCCCATTTGGCTATAGCGGCTCTGTCAGGGATTCCGCTTGTGCTTTACTACCGCTTCGACCCGGGCGAAACACTCAGGCTCATAGAACGCTGGAAGGTTACAGTGACCGTAGCTTCTATAACAGTTTACATAGCTTTGATGAATCATCCGGATATCAAGAAAAGAGACCTTTCCACCTTTGTAAAGGCATACAGTGGCGGGGCTCCTGTCTCGGAAGCTGCTGTCAACCAATTTCAAGATCTGACCGGCCTCTATCTATATAACGTTTACGGAATGACAGAGACGAACTCTCCCTCCCATATTGTCCCATGGGGTAAAAGGGCTCCCGTTGACCAAGAAAGCGGTGCCCTCTCTGTCGGGGTTCCTGTACCGAACTGTGTTATAAAAATCATGGATCTAGATGAGGGCACCCGGGATCTTGCCCCAGGAGAAATCGGAGAAATCGTAGATTCTGGCCCGATTGTCGTCCCCGGCTACTGGCAAAAGCCGGAAGAAACAAAACACGCCATACGTAAGGGGTGGCTCTACACGGGTGACGTGGGGAAGATGGACGAGAACGGTTGGTTCTATGTGGTTGACCGCAAAAAGGATATGATCGTAGCCTCTGGTTACAAGGTTTGGCCCCGCGACGTAGAGGATATGATCTACCAACACCCAGCCGTGAAAGAGACGGCGGTCGTGGGTTTACCAGATCCTTACAGAGGGGAAACGGTGAAGGCATTTGTGGCCTTAAAAGAAGGGATGGAGGGGTCTGTCACACCTGAAGAGATCATAGCCTTTTGTAAAGAAAGGATGGCCGCATACAAATATCCCCGCCAGGTGGAAATTGTCCCTGAAGTTCCAAAAACCTTAACCGGGAAATTTCTTCGAAGAACACTCCGAGAAAAAGAAAGGGCGCAAGAGACAAAATAATGTAGTCATAGTAAACGATGTTCGTAGTTAGTGCCCATCTACAAACTATATGAAGGCACCAGCCAAGTTTCCAATTCAGTCCCGCCCGGCGGGATTGGCAAGGGCAAGGAAATCAAAAAATATAGGAAAGGATCACTCATGAAAATAAGGAATGGAGCTGAATACATAGAGAGTCTGAGGAGAATTCATCCGCGAATATATTACAAAGGGGAAAGAATCGAGGACGTAACGCGCCATCCCGCTACGGCTCCGCATGTGCGGGCTGCGGCTATGACCTATGCCTTGGCCAGCAAAGAGGAATATCGAGATCTGGCCACGGCCACGTCTCATCTGACCGGTCATACGATAAGTCGTTTCACCCACGTGCATCAAAACGTTGAGGATTTGATTAAAAAGATCAAGCTCCTGAGAGTCCTTGGGCAAAAGACCGGCACCTGCTTTCAGCGGTGCGTCGGCCATGACGGCATTAATGCAGTTTATTCGGTCGCGTACGAAATAGACCAGAAACACGGAACCGGCTATTTTGAGCGCTTTAAGAAATGGCTGACCTATATCCAGGACGAAAACTTGATGGTCGTGGGAGCCATGACGGATCCAAAGGGGGATCGCTCTAAAGGTCCAGCGGATCAGCCGGACCCTGATCAATATGTTCACGTTGTAGAGCACCGCGAAGACGGGGTCGTAATGCGAGGCGCCAAACTCCATATGACTGGTGGTGTTAATTCCCACGAAATCCTGGTCATGCCGACCACAGCCATGGATGAGCGTTCCAAAGATTATGCGATTGTTGGGGCGGTTCCAGTTGACACCCCTGGTATCACCATGATTTTCGGTCGCCAGGCCAGCGACGATCGGCGCGACAAAAGGGAACGGATCGATGTGGGCAAGCCGTCCTTTGGAGCCGTCGGCGGCGAGGCCGTCATTGCTTTCGAGGATGTCTTTATACCGAGGGAAAGGATCTTTATGAACGGCGAGACAGACTTGACCGGAACCCTTGTATACCGATTCGCGGCGCATCACCGCGCCAATTACGGTGCCTGCAAGACCGGCCTCATGGACGTATTGACAGGAGCAATAAGCTATTTGACGCAGGTTCAAGGCACGGCCAAAGCTTCCCATGTAAGGGATAAGATTACGGAGATGGTCCATCTTTGCGAGACACTGTACAGCTCCTCCATTGCCTGTTCAGCGGAAGGCTGGCCAACGCCTTCAGGCGCTTACATGGTAGATACCATGCTGGCCAATGTGTGCAAGCAGAACGTCACACGGTTTCATTTCGAGGTAGCGCGTTTGGCCTTGGATTTAGCCGGGGGCTTCATTGCCACGCTTCCCAGCCAATACGACCTGGAAAGTGAAGATGTGGGTCACCTTGTCAAAAAGTACTTTTCAGGGGTAGAGGGCATTCCAACCGAGGAGCGCGTAAAACTAGCCCGTATCATCGAAGCCATGACCGGGGGCACCGCCTTAGTGGAATCCATGCACGGTGCAGGATCTCCTCAGGCACAGAGGGTTATGATACTCCGAGAAGGGGATCTGCAGAAAAAGATAAACCTTGCAAAAGCACTCCTGGGGATCCCTGCAAAGACAAAGACTTCCCCCAAAAAGGAGTGAAGCACCCCGCGCTTCCGCGCGGGGCATCTCTCCAAAATCCAAGCGGAACTGCGCCGAAGCCACCCGGCTTCGCCCTGCGGGCTACGCCGCGGTCGCCTGTCCCCATTCCTCCCCGTGCTTGCGCACGGGGCATCCTGGCGAAGGCGAGTGAGCAACATAGGCCGCTCAAACAGCGAAATCTAACATCTGGCATGTCGAAAATTGTTAAAGGTATTGCTGGGACTTGAACCTAGGGTCACTTGCCTTCCGACGCCTTTACATATCCCATAAATCCTTACTCCCTCTCAGTCTCTTTTCCCTTTCAAAGTCCTTTCAAAGTATACTAAACTTCCGATGGTATCAGTTCAGGAGGCATAGGATTCAAAGACCGTGGATACGGTGAATCTCCAAAATATTGGCATTGTTCTCGTAGAACCGCAGATCCCCGAAAATGTTGGTTCTGTGGCACGCGCTATGAACAACATGGGAATCAGCCGGCTACTGCTGGTCAAACCCGTGGATTGCGACTTAACCCGCATCCTCAAAATGGCCACAGGCCCATCCATTGATATCATAGAGGAAATGGAAGTCTACGATGATCTCATGAACGCTCTTGGCCCTTTTCAGCATGTGGTAGGAACGACGGCACGCATTGGAGCTCAGCGTCCCGCGTTGACGACTCCGCACAAACTGGCCCGGGATCTGATCCCTATCTCTCAAAACAACCTGGTGGCCATCCTCTTCGGTCCTGAAGACAGAGGGCTATCCAATGAGCATCTCCGTTATTGCCATACTATCGCTACGATACCGACATCACGGTTCTCTTCATTGAACTTGGCACAAGCGGTGATGATCGTTTGTTATGAAATCTTTCTTACCAGCAAAGAACCCCGAGAGGAAACCCTTCCTCGACTTGCCAACAAATTCGAACTCGAGGGCATGTATGAGCATCTCAAGAACGTGCTCATGAAGATTGGATTCATTGACCCTCAAAATCCTGAGCACTGGATGCTTAACATCAGGCGTTTTCTCTCTCGAATCCCTCTCAGAGCAAGAGAAGTGCGGGTCATCCGCGGCATTTGTCGCCAAATTGACTGGTATACGGATCAACTGGAAAAAATTCAGAAGAAAAACCTATATGCAAAAGGAGGCTCTATTATGTCAAAGGAAGGCTTACTGGATGGCAAAAAAATTCTGGCAGTGGATGATGAGCCGGATATTCTGGATACATTGGAACACCTTTTGCCGATGTGCGATGTTGTCAAGGCAACCACCGCTGATGAAGCGATAAAGCTCCTCGAAACAGAATATTTTGATATTGCCATATTGGATATTATGGGCGTTGACGGATATAAGCTGTTGGAGATTTCCAAAAAAAGGAAGGTGATCCCCGTTATGCTGACCGCCCATGCCCTGAGTGTTGAGAATACAGTGAAATCTTTCAAAAAGGGGGCGGCCTCATATCTGCCCAAAGATGAGATGGCAAAAATCGAAACCTTCTTGAATGATATACTGGAAGCCAAGGAAAAAGGAGAGAATTTCTGGTGGCGCTGGCTGGATAGGCTGGGGCTCTTCTATGAGAAGAAATTTGGCCCTGACTGGCAAAGTAAGGATGAGGATTTTTGGCGCCGCTTCCCTTCCTGGTAAAGCTCGCCCATCAACACGCAAGAATTATGGAGACAACAGCATCTCGGGCATTTGCGGAACTTTAGAGCCGTCTGGGTTTATACTGCTGTCGTCCTAATACCCAATCTAGATCGCGCTCTGTGAGGAGGCCCCTGTCTCTGAGTACTTCTCCCAATCTTCTGTCCAATTTGCCCAGGGCCCAATTAACGTCTTCCTCGGTTGCGTATCCCATCTCCCTCAATATATCACCCAGCGGCGCAGGACTCTTCTTTTGAGAATCCAGAGCCTGATCTAATTGTTCTACCGTGATTCGACCGCCCTGGACCAAAACTTCACCGATTCTCTGCTCTTGCTCTCCCAGCGCTTCTCTAAGTTGCTCCTTGGTGATGTATCCGTCGCCAACCAGGACTTTGCCCAGTTTGGGCCGGGACCACCTGGCCATGAGGAGCTTCCTGCAAAAAAAACAGACAATCCCATAAAGAAGCAAAGCGACGGCCAAAAAACAAAGACCCAAAAAGATGAAGTTCGCCCAGAAATTCTGAAAAATGCCAGCGATGCGCGTCAGAGAACTTGCAGGAGAAACATAAGACACGGAGAGGTATATCAGCAGAATGGCGTAAAAAATCGCTACAAACAGGAATAGTTTTGTCCTTGGGGTTATCTCAGACTCGGGGGTTAAGCCAGAAGCATCGTTCAGCGAGGCTCCGAGATCGGCTGGAATAGAGGATCCGCTATCTTTTGCAATTCCTGTTTCTTCATCCTGGGGCCCGGAGTATGCTGGAGCCAACCTTGGACCAATGGTTGAGCCGTGACCACACCCATCACAATATTTCGCCGAGAGTGGCAACACTTTCCCGCATTCGAAACACTTGAGCGCCAATTTCTCTCCGCACTCAAGGCAAAACTGGGCATCCTCCCTGTTTTCATATGAGCATTTCGGACACTGCATTTTCGTCTGCTTCTTAATGAATTCTTCGAGGAAATTTAATAGTCTTTTGGCCCTCTGAGACTCAACCAGGGTAAGTATCCAGAAGTACAGCTATTGTAGCCCAAAGGGCGAGGAGCCGTCAACGAAAATAGTCGCATAAAAACAGCAACATGCATCAGAAGCCTGGCATAAAACGTTTCGAAGACCACGACCTTGACCAGAGCTTTCGTTTTTTTGGTGAGTGTTTAGAATCGAAAGGCGTGTGTGCTCTCCTTTAAGCCATAATCAAGTTTGCTGGAACCGGTGCAATTTTGGTTTTGAACGACGGTATGTTGCTATCGGTTCTTTTCTGCGAACCAGTCGATCAGGTGTCGCGCAATGCTGATTTTGCTTGGTATGAGAGGAAAATTATTCGCTGAAAACCAGCCTGCATCAACAATCTCGGTCTCGTCAATACGGATTTCACCGGCGGCGTAGTCGGCCGTAAAGGCAACCATGAGTGAGTTTGGAAAGGGCCAGGGCTGGTTACCAAAATACCGTATATTTTTCACCTCGATGCCGACTTCTTCCCTGACCTCCCTCTTCACACACGCTTCCAGTGATTCGCCCGGTTCAACAAAGCCCGCAAGAACACTGTACATTTCATAAGGAAAGCGAGAGGCGCGTGCGAGAAGGATCTTTTTATCCTTCACCACAGCGACGATAATCGCTGGCGACATCCGTGGAAAGGTCATGAGACCGCATTCGGGGCAGACCTTCGCTCTCTCATCTGTTTTGTTTGTGGTCTGAGATCCGCACTGGCCACAATATTGGTGTGAGCGGTCCCAATCCACAAGCTGTCTGGCCCGTCCAGCTATCCAGAACAAGTCATCTTCCAGATGGCCCAAGAGCCGTCGTAGACCCTGAAAACTCATGCCTTCAGGGACTGAAGTCTCCAGAGCACATTCCACGGCATAGCAAGGTCGCCTGCCCAGCGTGCCCAAATACAGTCTGCGTGTAGGCTTGATATCTAGCGCCTCTAAGCCTCTGACGCAGGGGATAAGTGCTTGATCTCCCGCGCCTGCCTTAACCAACAGTCTCCGGTCACAAAAGATAAACCAAAAGGCGGGTTCCTTATTTTCCGGTTTTTCTACAACAGATGGTACGAAATGCACTGAGATTTCCCTTTTTCAAGACCAGATTGCCATCCCTTTCGAGAAGTTCTTCTTCTCGACAGTGAAGATTTCGCAAACGATGGATTATGAATGCGATGCGACGTTGAAATTACAGAAGACCTCATCCCCAACTCATGCCGAATTTGAAACCACTTCTTTCACAAACCTCTGATAAGCAGACTTAAACTCCCCCCATATTCCCAGTCCAATGCGATTCTGCGTATCCACAATTTCTTGCAGAATGGACTTGTTTGTGAGTGGATTGATGGGAACAGCCCTAAGTACCACGATGTTTTGAGGTCGATAGCGAGTAGACTCCAATGTGGTTCTTGACACGAAGGTGGTGTCATCCCTTCTCAGGGCTCTGTGGAGCTTAATGTTAAGAGCATTGACCATCTGATTCACCTTCCTGATCTGTCTATCGAGTTGTTTTGTCTTCAGCTTATTCCTCGTCGCTTTCCTCTCTTTCCCCCACTCAAGGAGTTGTTCCCTGACAGTCTTTGGAATGAACCGATAAATGAGGATAAAGAGCTCTGGCGAATTCAGGGTTTCAAAATTGCCGCATCCCTCCAGGATTTCTTTCAGCGTAAATGCATTTTTGCGTGCGCTTTTAAAAAGGAGGCTATAACCTTCCTGGCCAATGATCTTCAAAGAGGCCCAAGGTTTCAGGGTTGCGAAGGGCCGCGAGCCCTCAACGGTGAACCTTCCTGTATCCACAGAATTCCGACGGATCACATACTGGGAACTCTGCTTAATGTAATTTAGGTCCTTTTCATTTCGGAAAAGGACTAGGCTCAACGTCATGGGGCAATAAAGCAACTTATGAGCATCGATAGATACGGAATCCGCCATTTCGATCCCTTTCAATATGGGACGATACGCATCCACCAACAAAGCGGAACCACCCCAGCAGGCATCGACATGGAAGTGGGCGCCGGTCTTTAGGGATATTTCACCCAGTTTCTCGAGATTGTCCACATTTCCTGTTTCAGTCGTACCGGCGATCCCTACGATGGCTACAATTTTTGTCTTCTCCTTTCCTCCCTTTTCCTTTAAGGACTTTACTCTTTGATAGAGCCTCTTGACGTCTATACGATGGTTGTTGTCCACCGGTATGTTCAGGACATTCTCCTCGCCCAGCCCGAGCAGATTGGCCGCCTTCTTGATAGAGTAATGCCCTCTTGCGGAAACAAGGATGACCCCCCTTGTATACCCGTAGTATCTTAGCGCACGGTCAACGCCTGCCATTCGGACGCCTGGAAAATCTCCGTCGGGCGGGAAAGCTTTTTCCCTCGCCACCATGAAGCCTGTCAGGTTTGAAAGGGTACCGTCAGAAGCGACATTGCCAAGGGCCACTCTGGGATTCTGGATATGCTTTTGGTAATAGCTTTCTGGCTTGTTGAAGACCAGGCGATGAAACCAGGCCACCAACTCCCTTTCCACGAAGCTCGAAGCTTTGGCTGTCTCTATCTTGACCTGATTCTGATTTAACGCTGCGATAATCATTTCGAGCAGAATCATGAAATATGGAATGGCACTCGTCATGTGTCCTATGTAGTAGGGATTACCAACCTTGACAGAGTGGGCGGTCACCTTCTCTTTTATCTCTGAAAGCACATCTTTAATGAGGTGGGGATCCGTAGGAACGGCTGTCTGGTTGAATATTCTGCTGAGTTCCGGCAGGGTGATACTGCTGTGGATGCCTCCCTTTTCCTTGAAGAAATCATGGATCATCTCAAGAAGTTCATGTCCGAATTCAATAAACTTATCCGGGGAATCCGGCATGATAAACAGTTTGCGGAGATAATCGAGATTGGCCTTAATCGGCTTCTTGTGTGGACTCATACATCTTCCCATTCTTCTCCAAGAACGATTTGCTGGTTTCGCCGGGTCATGGGGACCTCTTTTGGAAAACGAAATAGCCATTGCCCGGGATGGCAAGCATCCGGTCAACAGCGCTTTTCGCAGGGATTCGGATATCTTCCGGAACCTTCACCACCGGTTCCATCGCTTCGAGCGCCTGCAAGATCTCCGTCAAACCCGTCTTTTTCATGTCCGGGCAGATCATGCCGGGGTCAGCCGGAATAAAGACTTTGTCAGGATTCGCCTTGGAGAGGGGATAGAGGATACCGGTTTCTGTCCCGATAATAAATGCCTTTCGATTCGACTGGCTGGCATAGGCGATCATTCCCGAGGTGCTCTTGATCTCATCAGCCAACTCGAGGACGTCGGGCGGACATTCAGGATGGGCCAAAAAAAGGGCGTCAGGATGGGCCGCCCTCCGCTTTTCGACTTGGGTCACCGTGAGATTGTTGTGAACAAAACAAAAGCCTTCCCAGTGAGCGATATCTCTTCCCGTCTGTTTCTCGGTATATTGGGCGAGATTCTTGTCCGGCGTCATCAGAATCTTCTTGTCGGGATCAATGGCGTTGACCACCTGGACGGCATTTGCTGAAGTACAGCATATGTCGCTCTCTGCCTTAACCTCCGCCGTGGTATTCACGTAGCTCACGACAACAGCGCGCGGCATTTCCTGCTTCCTTTTTCTCAATGCTTCAGCATTGATCATGTCAGCCATGGCACATCCGGCTGTCCTGACCGGGAGCACCACCGTTTTGTCAGGAGAGAGGATTGAGGCCGTTTCAGCCATGAAATGCACACCACAAAAGACAATCACCTCAGCATCCGTCTGGGATGCCTTCATGGACAGTTCGAGGGAGTCGCCGCAAAGATCGGCCACCTCCTGCACTTCTGGTTTCTGATAATTGTGGGCGAGCAGAATCGCCTTCTTTTCCTTGAGAAGAGCCCTTATCTTCCGCTGAAGGTCTTTGCTATTGCGCTCATCGTGTTTCATGAGTTATAAAAGCTCCCTATCTGGTCTCTTTATTCAGGTGTCTTCCGCAGCAGGCCATTATTTCAGGATAACCCTAGGTGGCGGAAGGCGAGTTGCAGGCAACATTGCTGAAATTTCCAATAAACTTACCCTATAATGAATTTTCCTTTGCTAAGTCAAGGGGTTTGGGAGATTTAGGAGATTATGCGTGAATCATCTATTGCCGAAGAATTCAGGGAAAGGATAGACCGGTTTCAGCACCTCCTCATAGAACAGGGCATCGACGGGGCACTTGTGGTGCACAAGATTGACCTCTACTATCTCACAGGCACGGACCAGAACGCCGTTTTGTTTGTTCCTGCGTCCGATCAGCCTCTCCTCATGGTGCGAAAAAGCTATGAAAGGGCTATTCAAGACACTGAGATAGATCATATTATTCGACTAACAAGCCTTTCGCAGATGGCCGAGTCCATGAAAAATCATAGCGGCAAGAAAATCAGCAGGCTGGGCTTGGAATTGGATATCCTTCCCGTCAATTTATTTCTAGCTTATCAGAAGCAGTTTCCCGATTCAGAAATGCTGGATATCTCAACCCTCCTAAGGTCTGTTCGCATGGTGAAATCCTCATATGAGATCGCCTGTCTCAAAAAAGCTGCTGAGATTGCCGATAGACTGTTTGAACAAGTTCCTGACTTCTTAAGGGAGTCAGAGACCGAAATCGATCTGGCCCTCAGAGCAGAGGCTTTCTATAGACGGCACGGGCATCCGGGTCTCAGTCGCATGCGGGGCTTCAACATGGAAGCCGTTTACGGGCACATTATGGCCGGACCCAGTGGCGCTGTCCCGAGCGCCTCACCCGGCCCTACAGGCGGCTATGGCCCTGGCCCTTACCTATCTCAAGGAGCGGGGCATGCCAAGATAGAACCCCATGAACCGATACTGGTGGACTATACCTCCAATGTGGAAGGCTACATCAGTGATCAAAGCCGAATCTTTTCCAAGGGAGAACTCCCTGAGAAATATTACCGGGCCCACGAGGTGATGCGCCAAGTCCAACAGGCTGTCGCTCAGCAAGGCAAACCGGGTGCCAAAGCAAAGGACCTTTATGATCTTGCCTCAGGGATCGTTGAGAAGGCGGGGATATTTGAAGGCTTTATGGGCTATCCCGAGCCGGTGCCCTTCGTGGGTCACGGCTTAGGTTTGGAACTGGACGAATGGCCGATCATTGGCAAACGCTCTGAACACGTCCTGGAAAAAGGGATGATCATCGCCCTGGAACCCAAATTCATTTTTCCAGGAGAAGGGGTCGTCGGGATCGAGAATACTTTTGTGGTCACGGGCAAGGGGATGGAAAAGCTGAATCGTTTTCCGGACGACATTGTTGCTGTCCCATAGCGAATATCACTCATAGCGAAGAGGTTTGCCCACGAAAGGAGAAGCTCCCCCGGGCAAGCCGAGGGACATTCGCGCGAAGGCGAGTGAGACCTGGTGAAAGCCAGGGCACGTAAAGGGTTAATGTTTCATTCATGTTTTTCAAAGGGAGGTATATTCAATGAAAGATTTGAGGGACTATATTGCCAAATGCGAAGAGGAGGGCGTTCTTCACAGGATCAAGGCGGAGGTGAACTGGGACCTCGAGCTCTCCCACATTGCCAAGCTCAATGAGGAAAAAAAGGGACCTGCTCTCCTATTTGAGAACGTGAAGGACTATGATACACCGCTCATCACCAGCACCTGCACCACCACAGAGAGGCTCGCCATCATCATGGGCATGCCCAAGACCTCCACCCTGGTCGACCTCATGGAGGAATGGGTGGAAAAGGGGAAGAGGGCGATCCCGCCCAAAGTGGTAGACACGGGGCCATGCAAGGAAAACAAAATGATGGGCGACGAGGTGGACCTCTTCAAATTTCCCGTCCCCAAATTTTTTCCTCTGGACGGGGGCCGATATTTTGGGACAGCCCATGTCGTGATCACCAAGGACCCGGACTCAGACTGGGTCAACGTCGGAACCTACCGGCTCCAGCTCCTGGACAAGAATATCTTGGGGACCCAGTTCATCAAGGGAAAGCACGCGGACATCATGCTCAAGAAGTACCAGGCCATGGGCAAGCCCATGCCCGTTGCCGTGGTGGTGGGATGCGATCCGCTCATATTCCTCATGGGCGCATCCAGACTGTCCGCCTTTACCTCTGAATACGATCTGGCGGGCTCCATTCGGGGCGAGCCTATCGATGTGGTGAAGTGCGAGACCAATGACCTGATCGTGCCTGCTGGCTCGGAGATTGTCGTGGAGGGCGAGGTGGATGCTGATGCCTTCAATGATGAAGGGCCCTTTGGCGAATATACGGGCTACTATTCAGGGGTCGGCACCAATCCCCGGAATTTTATCAAGGTCAACTGCGTGACCCATCGAAACAAGCCCATCTTCATGTCCACCACCGTGGGCCGGGCCGTCACCGACACCCACATGACCCTGGCCTTGGCCTATGGCGCCACCTTGTGGCAGCAGCTCGTGGACATGAGGATTCCCGGCATCAAGGCCGTGTACTGCCCCCCTGAGGCTGCGGGAAGGTTCATAGCCATCATTTCCGTGAAGCAGATGTATCCGGGCCACGCGGATCAGGTCCTAACCGCAGCCGTCTCTACGGAGATGGGGGCTTACGGCCTCAAGACGGTCATCGTTGTGGACGATGATATTGACCCCTGGGATATTCCGCGGGTCATGTACGCCCTGGCCTTCAGGTTCCAACCGAACCGATCCCAAATCATCAAGCGGGGCAGATCCACACCTTTGGATCCCTCCCTTCCCATTGGCCAGAGAGATATCACAGGTCGGCTCCTCATGGATGCGACGATCCCCTACGACTGGAAGGAGAAACCTGTGCCCATTCAGCTTGATCCTGACATGATCAAGAGAGTGGAGGCCAGGTGGACAGAACTGGGATTTAAGGATTGATGGAATGACGGGGCTCTCAAAGAAGGTCCGAGGCCGTCACCCTGCCTGGGAGCCCCCCTTCAAGAGGCCACTGTCCGGCTTGCAGAAAACCGGCCAGGAGAGATGATGAAACAGGATCGTGCTATCGCTATCGTAGGGACTTTCGACTCAAAGGGAGATGAGTATCTTTTTCTAAAGGAACGCATAGAGTGTAGAGGTTTCCGGACCCTGACCATCAACATTGGCACCAAAGCCCCCTCCCCTTTTGTTCCAGATGTGGATCTATACGAAAAAATAAACAGAGACGCCAAGTCAAGTTCCAAAAGCAGAGACGAGGCCATTGAGGTCATCCTCCGAAGCGCACAAGAATTGATCCGAGCACTTTATGAAAAGGGAGAAATCTGCGGCATCATTTCCGCCGGTGGAGGCACAGGCACGCACCTTGGCACGAGCATTATGCGTGTTCTCCCCTTGGGTGTCCCTAAAGTCATGGTCTCCACTGTGGCATCCCGCAATATGGCCGACATTGTAGGAACGAAGGATATCACCATGATGCATAGTGTGGCAGACATTTTGGGTATAAACAGCATCCTTGGAAACATCCTCGACAAGGCGGCCGGCGCTATTTGCGGCATGGTTGAAAGCGGCTGGAAGCCCAAAGAGCAAAAGAAACGCATTGCTCTAACCATGTTCGGTTTTATTACCCCTGCCGCTGAGGCGGTCAAGAAACGCCTGGAATCCATGGGCTACGAGGTCATCGCATTTCATGCCAATGGCACGGGCGGTATGGCCATGGAGGAACTGGCCAGGGAGGGGCATTTGGACGGCATTCTGGATCTAGCCACCCATGAACTGGCCGATGAACTGAAAGGCGGTTACTGTGCGGGGATCGGACCTGAAAGATTGGAACCTGCTCCAGGACGCGCCATCCCCCGCCTGGTCGTACCGGGAGGGCTGGATTGCGCTGTGCTGGAGTTCACCCGCCATGATATTCCAGATGAACTTCAAAACCGCAAAATATTCTTCTACGATTTTCGCTCCGCAATCCGGCTAGACAAGGAAGAGACCCGATATCTTGCAACTCAGATTGTGGAAAAGGTCAATCGGGCCCCTGAAACGACCAAGATACTTATTCCTACGAGAGGCTGGTCAGAGGCTGATCACGAAGGTGGACCATTACATGATCCTGCGATGAGAGATCTCTTCATAGAAGCGTTTAGCCAGGAACTGGACCCCCGGATCGAAATGAAGGTGGTAGATCTGCATATCAATGACCCATCATTTGCGAAGATTGCCGCTGTCCTCATGGATGCAATGCTCCGGAAGTAAACAATCTGCGGCCAAAGGAGTCGCCCTGTGGGGATTCCACAGGGCAG
>JASFTV010000036.1:0-16676 GCA_050050615.1 Desulfobacteraceae bacterium | reverse complement strand
ACCTGGACTTTATTGTCAGTCCCGGAAGGGGGCAGGAGTTTTTCGGTGTCCTGCTCGACCACTTAGGCAAGCAAGGTGTCACACACCTGGATTTGAGGCCTTTGCGCCCTGACTCGACGGTGTTTACTGATCTTGCCGAGGTGGCACGGGACCGGGGATGCGAGGTTTCTCGCAACCGAGAGGATGTTGGGCTGGAATTGGATTTGCCTGCCACCTGGGACGAGTACCTGCTCATGTTAAGTGGAAAACAACGGCATGAAATAAAACGCAAGTTCAGGAGATTACATGAGGCGGCCAGCATAAACTACCGAGTTGTCGCGGACATTAGAGAGGTCAGGGATGTAATGGGTACCTTCTTTACCTTATTCGGACGAAGCAGAGAAGATAAGGCGGCCTTTATGGCTCCAAGGATGGCTTCGTTTTTTGATTCACTGGCGGAGGCCATGGCTGAAGTGAATATGTTGAGACTTTATATTCTGGAGTTGGACAAAACACCCGCAGCTGCAGCGATGTGTTTTGATTACAATTCCACCATCTATCTTTACAACAGCGGCTATGATGACCGATTCAGTTCTCTGGGTGTGGGCGTGCTCTGCAAAGCGCTCAGCATCAAAGACAGCATCCAAAAAGGCAGAAAAAAGTATGACTTCCTGAAAGGCGCTGAAGCTTATAAACATCGTTTGGGGGGTAAAGAGGTCCCCTTGTACAGATTCCAAATACGACTTACAAAGGGAGTACAAAATAGTTGACATGGAATGAATAAGGGCCATGAAGTCTTTTCTTTCGTTCCGAGGCTCCCGGGCTGGTCTTTTCAGCGACTTGCCTACGGGGGAGTTTTGCCCTCTCCGAGGCGTAGGCTCTACGAGCCGGAGGCCCTCCGCATTCTCCGCCGTTGGCGGAGCTGCGGTTTCCCCCATAGACAAGTCGCGAAAAGGACGGCGCCCTCCCACCCCCGCTATGAGGCAGCGGGATCTTCGACAGTCACTACAGAAAAGACTTCATGGTCCCGACCATCACCAGGGATCTTTCTCCGTAAACAATTTAATGCTCTGCTCAGTAAGTGAGGTTGAATGAGAACCTTGAACTTTAGACCAGCACTATTCAGAAATGCAGTTTCGACGGAAGCTGAGCACTTAAGAATAGCGATGCTCAGCATCCATTCCTGCCCTATAGGTGAGTTGGGGACTAAAGACAGCGGAGGTATGAACG
Source organism: Desulfobacteraceae bacterium (assembly GCA_050050615.1). Taxonomy (GTDB): domain Bacteria; phylum Desulfobacterota; class DSM-4660; order Desulfatiglandales; family HGW-15; genus JASFTV01. The sequence continues at coordinate 15,467 of JASFTV010000036.1, read as the reverse complement.
TCTATATCCGAGAACTTGCTCGGGAACTGGGAAGCCGGGGACATCAGGTAGATGTCTATACCCGTAGCCACGATCCAAAAGATAGTCAGATTATAGAACTGGATGATCGTGTGCGACTCATCCATCTGAGAGCAGGAAACAATGGAGATATGCACAAATTGGCAATTTATCCCCATCTTCCCGATTTCTCCTGTGCATTAGAGAACTTCACAAAGCGCGAGGGCCTTCAATACGATCTGGTACACAGCCACTATTGGCTATCTGGTCGGATTGGGAACTGGGCGCAAGAGTGCTGGGATGTTCCCCATATTTTGATGTTCCACACTCTCGGAGCGGTAAAAAACGTCATCGGTGTAGGGGAGGAAGAGCCCGTGCTTCGCCTAGCCATTGAAAAGCAATTGGTTAGAACCTCCGACCGTATCATCGCTTCCACGGAAAGAGAAAAGGGAGAACTAATGCGGCATTATAGCGCCCCTCCAGAGAATATTGGGGTGGTACCTTGCGGCGTAAACCTGGATCTGTTCCGACCTGTGGACAAGGCAAAGGCTCGGCAACAACTGGGCTTTAATCAAAATGACAGAATCGTGTTGTATGTAGGCAGGTTCTCGCCACTAAAGCGAATAGACAGGTTGTTGGCGGCCATGACCTATCTGCAACACATTCAGCCACTCAAGGTGGTGATCATCGGCGGCGATGGGCGTAACGAACCTGAGTCTCAGAAACTACAAAGGCTGTCCAAGGAGTTGGGTGTTCAGAATGCTGTAGCCTTTGCGGGAAGGGTAGAACAAGAAGATCTGCCTCCTTATTACAGTGCAGCAGACGTCCTGGTTGTCCCCTCTCAGCACGAAAGCTTTGGGCTGGTAGCCCTAGAATCTCTGGCTTGTGGAACGCCAGTGGTAGCAACGAACGTGGGGGCCATGGAGGTTATCGTTCGCGAAGGTGAGACAGGGTGCGTATTGACAAACACGACCCCCCGTTTACTCGCAAAAAAGATACGGGGATTTGTTTCAAAAGCACACGAAGAGGTGCGACCCGCTGAGGCCATTCGCGCATCTGTTGTTAGATTTAGTTGGTCAAATGTTGCTGACGCCCTGATTGAGGAATACAGGGCATTGATCAGGCGTTGGAGGTTTTCAAGTAACCGAAAGACATCTCCAGAAGTCTTGCATTTTCGAACGGCCAAGCGAAATTGATTTTAGGACTCAGGGGGTTCTCATAAATCTTGGGCGGCTTATTTAGCTCACTGCCTTTTCGTACCACTCCGTTGTGGAGCAAACCTCAAATCCCACAGATGCGTAAAGGGAGCGAGCCGCCTGGTTCTCGCTATCTACCGTCAATTCGACAACTTCGATACCTTTGCTCTTAAGCCGTGCTAATTCGGTCAGTAGTATCTCCTTGCCTATTCCCTTTTTTTGATAATCGGGATCCACACCCATCATATGGATTTGTCCTCTGTTCTCTCCTCTAACTGCGTTCTCTTCAGGGTTTACCTTGGACCAGCAATATCCAATGGGTTTGTCTGCTTCATAAGCCATGATCACATTCTCTGGCGAACTACCGCTCAGGCTGATACGGTAGACGATTTCCTCCGGGGTGTTGGGATTAAATCCCCATGTGCCAGCAAAGGAACGATTCTGGATCTCGGTCAGCTTATTCTCTTCACCGGACCGGAGTTCCCGGATTACAAATGCGCCCTTCTTGACATCTGGTAAGTCGATGTTATAAAAGTCGAGCTTCAATTCAAGAAAACGGCGGATAAACTTGAAACCTAAACCTGACGCCAAGCTCTTGGCCGCCACATTAGATTCCGGTATACTGATTTGTGTTACTTTTGCCCCCAATTCTTTGGCACGCTGCATGGCACGGGAAAAAAGCTTTGTAGCTATACCTTTCCTTCTGTAGCGTGGGTGGACCAAACAATCCAACAAAACTCGCCCGATTCCCAGTTCCGGGGTCAGGCTTATATAGCCGACGATTTTTCCGTCCGTCTCGAGGATAAATAAATCTTTTTCTGGGGAATAGTTCGGTCGACCCAGGCATTCGGCAAGAGCCTGGGATGAGATATAGCGTCCTGATCGATCAACCTGTTCAGCTTCAACATGTAACTGGATGTATCCCTTGAAATCGCCAGGACGATAATTTCTAATGGTGAAGGCAAGGTTGCTCATTTTATCTGCAAGTTTCTTTGGCCGGCGATTGTAACAGCCTAATGGGTGTTAGGCAATCGCCTGTATACTAAAATTTGGAGGTCTCATGTGACGAAACAAGCTCACGTAATGGTTGTAACACCACATCCGGATGACGCGGAGTACGGCGTTGCGGGAACGGTGGCTCGATGGACGAGAGAAGGAAAGCAGGTCATATATGTGGTGTGCACCAACGGCGATAAGGGCACCAGCGATGTAAACATGAAGCCAGAGCAATTGGCTGAAATCCGAGAGAAAGAGCAGAGGGCTGCGGCCAAACTCTTGGGGGTGAGAGAGGTGATATTCCTGCGACATCCGGACCAGGGGCTGGAAGATACACCTGCGTTCCGGAAGCAGATCGTCCGCTTGATAAGATTGTACCGGCCCGAGATCGTCGTGACCTCGGATCCCTACCGACGTTATATTTGGCATCGCGATCATCGCATCACCGGCCAAGTTACTTTAGATGCCGTGTTCCCTTACGCAAGGGACTACTTAGCTTACCCTGATTTGTTAAAGGAAGGTCTCCAGCCTCACAAGGTCCGTGAGATGTTGTTCTGGGCTTCGGAGGAAACCAACTACCGTTCCGATATCACCGACAACTTTGATCTTAAGATTGCCGCCCTTCGCTGCCATAAAAGTCAGATAGAGCGGTTTGATTCCCCGCAGTGGGAAGATTGGCTGAAACGGCGGTATAGCGCAATGGCCGAGGGTGAGGATTTTGAGCTGGCAGAGGCTTTCCATCGGGAGGAGATATTATGGTAACGGGCCCCGTGCTGGTGTGACCGGCTATGATGAAGACCAAAGCACATCCCCGCAAAGGTTTGGATCATGCGGTCTGGTGGAAAAAACCTCGAATGCCTTTTTCTCCTTTTTCAAAATTGTAGATTCCCCGTGGCCAGGATAGACCACCGTTTCGTCGGGCAATACAAAAATCATGGTGGTTATGGATTCAATGATCTGCCTGAGGTTGCTTGGTGACGAGGTTTTACCTGGGCCTCCTGGGAATATGGTATCACCTGATATCAAGTACTTGCCCGTCAAGAAACATAGGCTGCCGGGGGTATGCCCAGGGGTGTGCAACACTTTGAGTTGAATATTTCCAAAAATCACCACATCACCATCATCCAGCAGAACGTCTGGGGCTACCGGCAAATTCCGGGTATCGGCGGCATGAGCGGCAACCGGAATGTTTAGTGCTAGTTTAAGCTCGGAAAGAACACCAACATGATCCAAGTGGTCATGGGTCATCAGTATGTATTTGGGATTCGTTCCCTTGAGTCTTTCCAAAATTTTGCCCGCTTCCCCTGGGGCATCTACCACCACGCTGTCCCTTGTTTTCCGGCAGGTCAGGACATAGGCGTTGGTGCCGAAGGGGCCCAATTCAATTTTATCGATTTGGACACTTTCATCTTTAGCCACAATGACCATTGATTTCCCTCCCTGATTCATTTGCCTTTTGCACCAAAATGTACTTCATGAGGCCACTGGAGATAATGTTCCTGAATAGCTTGAGATTTATGAAAATTCCGAAACGCTAAGCATCGCCCGTACGACATACCCGCCCAAGCATTGATCTGATCCCATTGAAGCCTACAAAATAAAGCATAGAATATCAAACAATCAAAGGTTCGATAAAGAAATTTCCAGTCATCGGGAGATGCCTCGTCCCGCCTTTCGGTGGGACTCGGGATGCCATTACGACACAGCCTCATTGCGAACAGGATAACGTTCCTGCTGCATCAGGTGGGATCACGTTCGGTCACGTGTTGCTGGAAAGCCTCGAAATAAGCGCTAATCACGGGGGGAAGTGCGGTAAAGCGAACTAAATATGTCCGACCGCCTCTGTTTGGGCACCCGATGACCTTTCCGTAGAAGGTTTTGGCTGCGAGCTCGTTGGTGGCATTAACAAGGTTCATCCGAAGGTTGGATTGTAAATCAACCGTGTTGCCGGCGACAATTTCACCGGTTTTACTCGAAAGCCGAACCATGTGCCCCTTAAGTGCTTCGTTTCCGACATGCTTCCCTTTAAGGACGGTATACTGGAACGGTATCTGCTGGACCAGGGTGACCATTGGCGGATCCTCTTTTTCAAGCGCAATGTTGTATCGGCCAGCGATGCCGCCCACTTCGTATATTTTCAGCGGTGTTTCAGCTCCCTTAGGGAGGACCTCAAGCTGCCCATCGATACGCAGGAGATCACCCGCCTCATGACGCAGGGATTCGGAAATAAAGACCTGACCGGCGGCAGCGTATGACTGGATCCGATTGGTCAGGTTAACGCCACTGCCAACCACAGTGTACCTGCTCCGTTTGATAGAGCCAATGTTCCCGACAATCACCTCAGAATCGTTGAGACCGATCCCCATCTCCAGTTCGGGCAGCCCATTCTTGCAGTTCTGCTCATTGACCATGGCCATGGCATTTTGCATAGCAATGGCACAGGCAATGCCACGCTGTGCTCTGTCCGGCATCTTTTGTGGCGCACCAAAAATCACGAGCAATGCATCGCCCATGATCATGTTAATCGTGCCTTCGTATTTGAGGATGACGTCCACCATGACTTCGAAATAGGTATTGAGTATTTGAACGACTTGCTCAGGCTTGAGACGCTCGGCAATTGATGTAAAGTCTCGCAGGTCGCTCATGAGTATGGTGACGGCCCGCTTCTCTCCGCCCAGCGACAGACCCTTAGGCGACTCAAGAATGCTATTGACAATGTCATCGGAAATGTAGCGGCCGAAGGTCTCGCGAATGAATTGGTTTGCAACGTTGAGTTTCTCTTTTTCTTTTTCGAGCAGCCGAGCTTGGAAGAAATCCTTTCGCGCATAATATTCCATGGAATAGCCAGCAAACATTCCGATAATGTTTGCGCTAATGAAAAAGAAGTTGTTGTTGATGAGTGTAAGAATCGGCGTGCCGCTAAACCATATTGCAGCAATTTCATAAAACGCCACAATAATCCAGCCTCCGAGTGTTGCCCAGATGAAACGGAGTCTCAATAATGTATAACCAAATATGAGTACGATGATGAGCCCTGCGTAATAGGAAAAACATGCAGGAGGGCAAGCGATGACAATCATTGATGTAATACCGAGCCCCGCCAAAATCAAGGTTATGACAAGACAAGGCTGCATGTATCTCTTGAAACGAGGGGAGAAAGAAAACAGGATGATAGCGAAGACGACCGGGTAAAAGAGTCCGAATCTGATAAACCATAGGGTCCCTTTGATAGATGGAACCAACGCAGCATCAAGAACACCAAAAATGCCGTAAAGAAAAGCCCCGAGGAGAAGGGAGTACCTCGCCTGTTTCAAAAACTTCGTGGCGTAGTCCTCGAGAAAAGACTTTTCCAGGTTTTTGAAATTACCCGAAAAGGCTAGGGTGAGAGGGTCCAGGCCCATCTCGCGAATACCGGGTGAAGAAGATGGTGTTGGGTGATCTTTTCGCTCCATCAGTGCCCCTCCCTTATTGGGCAAAGTATCCAGCGAAAACCGGTTGCTCAAAACATGTAAAGGGTGAATCAGGAGGACCTCTTTTTTATTGCCACCAAGGTCATATCGTCTAGCTGTTCTTCCTGAAAGGCTTTGACCTCCTCAATGATCCTGTCCACGAGTTTTCCGACAGGTAAATCTGCGTATCGGTTGAGCGCCTGTTCAAGCCGCTCCTGCCCATACATAGCCCCATCCTTGTTTGTGGCCTCGGTAATTCCATCCGTGAATAGAAGAACGATATCATCGGCGCCAATCTTTATAGTGGCATCTTTTAGGTAATCGCGGATCTCATCAGAAATCCCCAGCCATGTTCCGTCTGTCGGCACGACCTCGGTTTTGTTCATGAAAGATCGGTGAATAATGACATCCTGGTGTTTTCCCGCTACGGTCATTTGGGAGTCACTAAGATGAATAGCCATCATGGTCATGTAATGTTCAGAGCCCAACCTTGATATATTTTCTCGCATCACTTTGTTCACCTGAGCTAGCACTTCTGATGGTTTCACGTTCAAAGAACTATTTATCATTGACAGGATACTCGTCTGCGCCATCATCATAATCAATCCGGAATCGATCCCATGGCCTGAGACATCGCCAATAGTAACCCACTTCCCCCCATTTGGCGTCTCCACGATATCATAGTAGTCCCCTCCCACTTGTTTGGCGGGAACCATCATTGCGGCAATCTCAAAACCTTTGAGCAGCTCTTTATCGGGTAAGAGAGCTGTCTGTATACGTTTCGCAAGTTCTATTTCGCTCCAGAGCGCATCCCGGGCGTTCCTCAGCTGGACCAGCAAATAAAACTCCTGTTCAACAAGTTTATGTTTAACGTAGGTTATGCTTACTGCAATGATGGCAGTGGAAAACAAAAAGAACAAATTGTTGATTAGGATCGCGGAACTGTATTCCTGTCCTGTCATGATATTAAGAAACAGGTACATAGAAATGATGATGATGCTGTTTATGGCAGAGTGGCGTGTCTTCCATGGAAGGAAAAGGTTTACGCCAAATATCACAAGGTTCAGGCCTGCATAATACCTTGAATCAAAGCCCCCAAGTTCTACTGTCATGAGTGCGATCATGCCCCCTACAATGACAGAGAAAAAATATCCATGAAGGTATGATAATTTGCTGGGCTTTGTTTGGCGAATGAGAATGTATTGAGCAATGACTATGGCGGTTGCGGTAAGTCTATAAAGGCCAAATCTCTGCAGGAGATCTTTAGGCATCGTGTAGAAGTCCAGTATGAAAAAGGCTGGAACCAGTATCAAAGCCAAGGCAGTGAGTGTTTTCAATACCTCATGGATGTTACTGCTCGAGTATGTTCCAAAATCCTGATCATCAAAGTGCAGGGTTCCTGTGTTGTTTAGTCTGCTTCCCATTATGTCAACCTCGTTAAAGTCATTCGTCATCAGTCTTCAGAGCACACAAGGAACTTATGTCCTCCCCGGGTGACTGTCCGGCTTTCTTATGTGAAGGAACATTTGGCTTCCGGTTTCTTCATAGAACACGTAAGCTTCTGGGGATGGGAGTGTTCTCAAAAGATCGATAAATTCTGTCTCTGTTCTGTGGTAAATGACCCAGTCATTCCAATATGCCATATAGTACTTGCTAGGGTTCGATACATGGAAGTTGCCGATGAGCATCTCACCTGCTGGTTTCACAAGTTGATAGAGTTTTGTGAGTACCGCTTTTGCTACTGGCGGAGTGAGGTAGTCAAAAAGCCCCATAGAATATATAAAATTGAACTGGCCCCATTCTTTGACCAGTTGACGATTAGCAACCATGGTCCGTACTGAGGCATTCAAATAGTTTGCCGCGATTTTCGCGCCGAGACGTTTTTCTAACTGAGTTACCAGTGCGGCGGCCTCGCGCAAGGCAGAGTCATCCTGATCCAGGAAGGTGAAATGGTATTTCTCACAATCAGCGGGCGAGGATAAAATGTCTTTCAATTCGAAGGCGGGGCCGCAAGCTACCGATAGGGCTTGAAGTTTTTCAGGGGGAAGCCTCGAACCGTACTTTTGCATTTCGATAAGTTTTCGTGTGATGATTTTTCTTCTTTGTCGAACGGCCCGGGCAGCGATGGCTTCGAGGGGGTGTTTGTGCATGAGCTTGGAAAATGTGGATTCCCCCTCATAGTCATTTGAGTATATCATCCTCATCATTTCTGAATCCCCAGCATATCCCCTGGGTTTTAGATTCGTTCTTTTCATGAGGGGAGAGCAGAGAATGATGTTCCAGAGTTGCTTTCTGAAATAGAATCCGTGGCGTTCGTGTTCTTCTTTCGTGAAAGACGCAACAATGTGCTCCAATTCTTCAATTTTTTCGTCTAGAAAGTGCATGAATTTTGTGCCTTCCGTATCGATGATCGCCTTTTGAATGAAACGTTGAACGTGCTTTGGTTCGTCGGAGTATTCTATGTCCATTTCATCAAACAGACCCTTATATACGTTCAAATCGTATAAAAGATTGGCTGTGTAATCCTTGAACGCCGGTTTTATCTTGTCCTTATAGGCTAAAAGCAATGGCAAATTAAAAAAAGCCGTCTGTAGCCTGACTAACTTGCCATAAGAGAACAAGGCGGGAACGTCGTAAACATCACCAGAAAAAACCAGTCGGCCGTCATAGCCTTTGATGTTCGCTTCTGAAAAGAGCCTGCATGGCCCAAGCTCAACCTTTGTGCCGTCTATCTGCATGATCAGCTTTCGGAACTCGGTGCCGTCAACAAAAGAATCACCATCTAGGAAGCGGACCAGAAAAGAGTATTTGGAATTGCATTTCGCAACGATGGGTATTCTCTTTTTTCCGCTAAATAGATGGGCCTTTATGTCGAGCGTTTCGAAGTTCATCATTTTTACAGTCCACTAATTTGTACCCTTTGGTCTCGCGTCTGAAATATTTCCAGGGCGGAGAAGATAAGATCCTGCCATTTCAAGGATTTCTTATAAAGAATTTCAATTTGGGTCGTGCCCCGCTTAGCCCTTTCAAGGATTTTGATAACAGGCGTAATGGTTGATGAATTCATGTAGGACAATTCCCGGAAATCTAAGATGATTCTTTTATTACCATCACTGCTTCTCTTGACCACATCGACCAAAATGGGTGTGATAAATCTTGTCGGTTCGCGCTCGATGCTTATTCCAGTCCACCTGACGTTGATGAAAGCATCATTTTCTTCTACTTCTATTGACAGCGAATGACGCGTATATGTTCTTGGGTTTTGCATAATCACCTCTCAACCTTGGGCTATAGATCTGAAACGGCCGATACACTCAGGTTGTTATCTTCACTCACAAAGAAATCGAGAATGGCCTGGCCTTCATAAGCGATTCTCACGAGACCGAGACCGCTTTCGGTGTCATAGAGGGGCTTTTTCGATACCTCTTTTAGCCTTTCTACGTAAGCTTCAAATGGATCCTGGTGGCCTCGAATCCACTGAATCGTCTTATCTAGTCTCCTTAGATGATCTTGAGCTGTTTCATCCACTGGATTGATGACTTCAACCGTGATCATGGTGTCTCCGAGATGAACATCGAGAGTCACCTTACTTTCGGGGGATCTAAAGATGCCGTATTTGATGCTGTTTTCGATCAGCTCGCTGATGACCATCGTAAGGCCGTATACGGCCTCATCTGGAAGTCCGTGGGATCTAAAAAATTCGGCGCTTTCATTTCGGGCCCTTTCGATCTCATCCCACTTGGGATTTACAACAAGCTTCATTGACCTTTCCATGGGTTCCTATTCTCCCTTTTAAGAGTGTTGAGATAGTCGGTTTTCCCATTTCCTTTTGTAGGAATATCACTGCCGTGAAATCTGTAATGGCCGATCAAAAGAACAGCCTGCTGTTGTTTTGAGACGCAGGCTTCTTGCAGTTGTCGTACACTTTTTGTTACCTTAAACACTAGAACCAATTATGGTAAAAAGCATCCTATTTTATCTAAAATTAGCTAATTAGTCAAGAATGTTTAGCCAGGCACAGAAGCGTATCTTCACTTGAAAGCGGCTCTTATGGGGCTGCTCCGGGGCGACTGGCAAAACTTTGGTGCCATTGAAAGGGCTACTGGGCGCATAGTTGCGGTCTGGACGACCAACGCCGACGGCCCCCCGCTGCGATTGAATGTTGTCAAGTTATTTGCGATACATAACACTAGCCTTGACTTCGGATTATTGAGCATTATCTATTAGTTTAGTAGGAATTAAGGAGGGAAGATATGGAAAGAAAAAAGTTCACCATACCGAACATAAGCTGCGGACACTGCGTTATGTCCATTAAAAGAGAGCTGGGGGAAATAGAAGGGGTTTCAAAGGTGGAAGGAGACCCCGAGAAAAAAGAGATCAGTGTGGACTGGGATACGCCAGCCACAGTGGACAAGATCAAAGCGACGCTGAAAGAGATCAATTACCCGGCCGAATAAGTTCGCTATGCGATTTTATACAGTGTTCAGCCACAGGCTGAATTCAATAGAGCGACGAAGTCGCGTTGTGTAAAATCACCGGACAAAGTGAGGTTATTTAATTGTCTGAGAGAAATATCACCCTTCCCGTAACCGGCATGACATGCGCCAACTGTGCCCTGAACATCGAAAGAACCGTCAAGAAGGTTCCAGGTGTGAAGGAGGCGAGTGTCAATTTCGCGACAGAACAGGCGGCCATATCCTTTGATTCGGACGAAATTCAGGTACAAAACGTGGTCGAGAAAATTCAAGACGCGGGTTACGGTGTTGCAAAGGCGACCGTTGAAATTCCGATAACGGGGATGACCTGCGCGAACTGCGCTATGACCATTGAGAGGGCCCTGAAGAAAAAGGTTCCTGGCGTGGTCAATGCCTCAGTCAATTTTGCTTCAGAACGTGCCACCGTAGAATACATACCCTCCATAACCAGCCTTGATGAGATGATCGCCGCCATAGAAAGGGCAGGCTATGGCGCGATTCGCCCCGGTGACACGGTGGAAGCGGAAGATGCGGAACTGCTAGCGCGCAAGGCAGAGATCAGGACCCAAACTACGAAATTCCTGGTCGGCGTCGTATTCGCCACCCCGCTCTTTATGCTCAGCATGGGCAGGGACTTTGGTTTCATCGGGCCGTGGAGTCACGCTGTTTGGATGAACTGGCTCTTTTTGGCCCTGGCCACGCCCGTTCAATTCTACACCGGCTGGGACTTTTACACGGGCGGCTGGAAGAGTCTCAAAAACGGTAGTGCCAACATGGATGTTTTGGTGGCCATGGGATCATCGGTCGCCTATTTCTATTCTCTCGCCTTGCTCATCTACCCCCTTCTTGGAAAGCATGTCTATTTCGAGACCTCCGCTGTCATCATCACCCTGATCAAGCTCGGGAAGTTGCTGGAGTCAAGGACCAAGGGCCGAACCGGTGGTGCTATCCGTAAATTGATGGGGCTCCGGCCAAAGACAGCCACCATCCTGGAAAACGGGATGGAGCGAGAGATCCCACTTTCGCAGGTTAAGGTGGGGGACGAGGTCATTGTCCGACCCGGGGAATCCGTTCCTGTAGACGGCGTCATCTTGGAGGGAGAATCGAGCGTAGACGAGTCGATGTTGACCGGCGAGCCTATTCCTGTAGACAAACAGCCGGGGCATGCCATCGCCGCAGGCACGATCAATGGAGAGGGGCGCCTCAAATTCGAAGCCAAGAAAGTGGGAAAGGATACCGCCCTTGCCAGAATTATCCGCATGGTTCAGGAAGCGCAGGGAAGCAAAGCACCTATCCAGGCGTTGGCGGATAGGGTGGCCGCCGTTTTTGTGCCGGGCGTGATCGGAATCGCCTTTCTGACCTTTATCCTGTGGTGGATCCTTGGAGGCCAATTTGTGCCTGCCATGATCCGCATGGTGGCCGTATTGGTTATTGCCTGTCCCTGTGCGCTCGGCTTGGCCACGCCGACGGCCATCATGGCAGGAACAGGCAAAGGGGCGGAAAAGGGGATGCTCTTCAAGAATAGTGAGGCGCTTGAGATGGCCACCAAGCTGGACACAATCGTTCTGGACAAGACGGGTACCATCACCATGGGCAAACCCACGGTGGGGGAGGTGATTGCTTATAACCCGGTCGTCAAGGATGTGGATGAGCTGCTAGGACTTGGGGCTTCTGTGGAGCGGGGCTCAGAACACCCCCTGGGACGGGCGATCGTGGCTGAAGCAAAAGAACGGCGTATTGAATTGAGAGAACCGGAAGCGTTCAAGGCGACAGGGGGGTTCGGTGTCAAGGCAGTGATAGACGGGCGAGAGGTCATGGTGGGAAAGCCGAAATGGTTTCTAGACATGGACATGAATCTGGATGAAGCCATGGACCAGATCCGACGCCTGCAAGACCAAGGAAAGACGGTCATGGTGGTCGTGGCGGATAGTAAGGTGGGTGGATTGATCGCGGTCGCGGACAAGGTGAAACCTGAATCAGAAGAGGCGATTGAAGCCCTTCACAAACAGAATTTGACGGTGGTCATGCTCACCGGCGATAACGAAAAGACCGCGCAAGCGATCGCTTCAGAGGTCGGAATTGACGATGTGTTCGCGGAGGTTCAACCTGAGGACAAGTCCATGAAGATCAAAGCACTCCAGAATGAGGGCAACAGGGTTGGGATGGTCGGGGACGGCATCAATGACGCGCCCGCTCTTGCCCAGGCTGATGTGGGCTTGGCCATCGGCACCGGAACCGACGTGGCCATCGAGACGGGGGATGTCATCCTGGCGAGCGGCAGTCTGTCCGGTGTTTCCAGGGCCATCAATCTCAGCAGGGCCACCATGAAAACCATCCGCCAGAATCTTTTTTGGGCATTTTTCTACAATGTGGTGCTCATCCCTGTGGCGGCCGGCGTTCTCTACCCATTCGAATTTCTGCCCCATTATTTGAGACAGCTCCATCCGATCTTGGCGGCCTTTGCCATGGCTATGAGCAGTATCACGGTCGTTTCCAACAGCCTTCGCCTTTACAGAGCCAAGATAAAATGAGCCAGTATTCCCCGATCCAGAGCGTTCCATTTCCGATTAGCGTCTCATCTTTTGAGTAAAGGCTTGCGCGTTGAAGGCCCCCTTTTACGAGAAGGGGCTTCTGTTGCTCCAAGTAATCGGAGACCCTTCAAATTTGAATTCTCCGCTGCTTGTCGGAACGAAGTGGACCTGCCTGTCACAGTGAAACGGACCTGCCTGAGGCAGACAGGGATCCCGTCCCTGCGGGGCTTTGGGTGCTGACGAGAGCTATTCCTTTTCAGCTTTCAGCTTTGAGCTTTTAGCTTGTCTATCTTTTAGCCTTTCGCCATGGGAGCGATAACGTCGCGTTAGATAAGATCATGTAACGATTTTATTCATAAGCCAAAAGAGCGGTGCAGCGTTTCAACGATTCGACGGTTTCAGTACCAATTTCTGACGTTTGTGAAAAAAAAAGAGAGCTTCTTGACTTAAGTCAAGGCGGATATAGGATTTATGGTGTAGGTTTTCCGGAAAAGAATGAAAAACCACATCCAATGAAGGAGGGGAGATATGTTTTGTTACCAGTGTGAGCAGACAGCGAAAGGAGAGGGGTGCACGAAGATCGGTGTCTGTGGAAAACAACCCGATGTGGCAGCCTTACAGGACCTGCTGGTCTATGCCCTGAAGGGCTTGTCCCTTTATGCCCACGAAGGGCGAAAGGTGGGGGTCAACGATCATGCGGTCAACGTCTTCACCATCGAGGCGGCATTTTCCACCCTGACCAACGTGTGCTTTGACCCGGAGAGGTTCCGACTACTCATCAACCGCTGTGTGGCGCTTAGAGAGCAATTGAAGGAAAAGGTAGCGGCAGCCGGGGGAAAAACGGATTTTGCGGATGGCGCCGCAAGCTTTGGACCGGAATCGACTGTGGAAGGGATGGTCAAGCAGGCTGAGGCGGTTGGACTCAAATCTGACCCCAGCATTGATCCCGACATTCTCGCCCTACAGCATACGTTACTTTTTGGGATCAAGGGGGTATCCGCCTATGCGGATCATGCCCAGATCCTGGGGCAGGAGGATGATCAGGTCTACGCCTTCATCCATGAGGGTCTTGCTGCGACTTTGAATAAGGACCTGACCTTGGATGATTGGGTGAAACTGGTTCTAAAATGTGGCGAAATCAATTTGAGAACCATGGAGTTGCTCGATGCGGGTAACGCCGGTACCTATGGTCATCCGGTGCCTACGAAAGTGCCTTTGGGGGTCAAAAAGGGTAAGGCCATTCTGGTTTCGGGCCATGACCTGAAGGACATGGAGGAGATCCTTAAGCAGAGCGAAGGGAAGGGCATCTATGTGTACACCCATGGTGAAATGCTTCCTACCCATGCCTACCCAGGATTGAATAAATATCCTCACTTTTATGGACATTTCGGGACGGCATGGCAGAACCAGATCAAGGAATTCGGCAAGTTCCCCGGGGCTATCTTGATGACCACCAACTGCCTCCAGAAACCACAGGGTTCTTATAAAGATAACATTTTCACCACAGGGATGGTCGGGTGGCCGGACGTCAGACACATTGCGGACAAGAACTTCGCCCCTCTCATTGAGAAGGCGCTTGAAATGCCAGGGTTTACGGAGGACAGTAACGGGAAATACGTCACGTGCGGGTTTGGCCACAACACGGTCATGGGTGTGGCCGATAAGGTGATCGATGCGGTCAAGAGCGGAGCGATCAAGCATTTCTTTCTTGTGGCCGGCTGTGACGGTGCCAAGCCGGGACGAAACTATTATACGGAATTCGTCGAGAAAGTTCCTGAAGACAGCGTGATTCTGACCCTGGCATGCGGCAAGTTCCGCTTTTTTGACAAAGACTTGGGTGAGATCGGGGGCATCCCGAGACTTCTGGATATCGGACAGTGCAACGACGCCTATTCAGCGATCCAGATCGCCGTGGCTCTTTCCAAAGCTTTCGATGTGGGGGTCAATGAACTGCCACTGTCCATGATCCTTTCCTGGTATGAACAGAAGGCGGTCGCCATTCTTCTGACCCTGCTGCACCTGGGAATCAAGGATATCAGGCTGGGTCCGAGCCTTCCCGCCTTTATCACGGCGAATGTGCTGAATGTGCTGGTAAAGAACTTTAACATTATGCCCATCAGCACGCCGGAAGAGGATCTGAAGGCGATTCTGGGATGATTGAGGATTGAAGATTGACGATTGAATATGGACCAATGCTTTATTCGTCGGTCTTCAATCGCAAGTTGGAAATGGAGAGGTAATAACGATGAAGTGTCCTGGTCAAGACAGCCGTTACTGGAAACCGGGGGCCATATTCGAGGCCAAATGCCCGGAGTGCGGGAATGAGGTGGAGTTTTTTAAGGACGATACCTCCCGGCGTTGCAAGAATTGCGGCCATCGGTTTCTCAATCCAGGCATGGATTTCGGCTGTGCCTCCTACTGCAAATATGCGGAGCAATGCATTGGAAACCTGCCACCGGAGCTTATTGCACAAAAAGAAAATCTTTTGAAAGACCGGGTGGCGATCGAGATGAAGCGTTACTTCAAAAACGATTTTAAAAGGATCGGCCACGCAAGCCGAGTGGCGAGATATGCTGAGAAGCTCGGAAAAGCGGAAAGGGGTAACCTCGCGGTGATTCTGACGGCCGCCTACTTGCACGACATCGGCATCAAGGAGGCTGAACGAAAGCACCAGAGCACAGCCGCCAAGTTCCAAGAAGAGGAAGGCCCGGGCGTGGCGAGTGAGATACTGGAGAAGCTTGGGGCAAATGACGAACTCGTCAATGAGGTTTCTGATATTATCGGGCATCATCACCATCCCCGTTCAGAAGAAACCGTCAATTT
>JASFTV010000035.1:0-16717 GCA_050050615.1 Desulfobacteraceae bacterium | reverse complement strand
TGGAGAAGTCAAATATGACTCAGATCATGCGCAATTGGGTAATGTGACAGAAGTTACTCTCCCGGATGATGTTCCTTCATTTCCCCTAATCGCAGGTGAAATAAAGCTGGGCGTTACAGCTACGAGTGAAGCAGGAAATGAATCTGATATGACAACGCTCACTGCATTCTTCAATTTCACCGTGCCTGAGGCGCCAAAGAACATCAAAATAGAAGAGGTATGATCGAATTCTCCGCTCATGGGGACTTCCAGGCAAAAAACGGCTCGCAGGGAGCAGAGTTCCAGCAAAAATTTAGATCTTTCAATAAATACGAGGTGCGACCCATGGGATACTGGTTTGAAGACCCTACCCTGAAGGCTCTTGCCCCGCTGGCCCTGTCCTCTTCAATCAAGGGCCTGTCCACCATTTTTAAGACACCAAAGATCTACGTGGGTTCCAACGTCTTCCCGGAAGGCATGGTGATCGGCCCTTCCACGATGGACGCCTTGGGGCCCAGATGCGCCAAGAAGCGCGCGTTCGTAATCACGGACGAGTTCAACGAACGCTATGCCAAAAAGGCTGCCCAGTTCCTCCAGTCGGACGGTTTCACCACCGAGCTCTGGGCTAAAACCTTGCCTGAGGCGCCCATGGAGAATGTCCGGGCCTGTGCCGAGGCCATGAACGCTTTTGAACCGGACATGATCATGGCCGTGGGTGGAGGCTCCGTGATGGACTTGGCCAAAGGGGCCTGGATTCTCTATGAGCAACCTGGTCTGGGTGACCTGGGCATGATCTCCCCCCTGGATGAGCTCAACCTCAGGCAGAAGGCGATGCTTGTCGCTGTGCCCACCACCAGTGGTACGGGGTCCGAATGTACAGGTGCAGCTGTGTTCAGCGACACGGCCGTCCACCGTAAGATTCCTATCACACATGACGAACTCGTGCCTGACGTCGCCATACTCTCTCCGGAGTTCACCATGTCCATGCCACCTAAGCTGACCGTTGGCACGGGTCTCGATGTCTTGGCCCACGCGATGGACGCGGTGACGACACCGGCAGCCAATGAGTTTACCGAGCCGCTCGCGTTAAAGGCTATCGAGATGGTCTTCCAATGGCTACCCCGGGCTTACGGGAATGGCGACGACCGCGAAGCCCGACACCGGATGATGATTGCTGCCACCATCGCTGGCATCGCTTTCGGCATGAGCGGGTGCCACCTGACCCACAGCTTCGGCCATGCCTTGGGCGCAGTTTACGAGATGCACCACGGACTCTGTGTGGGTTTCTTTATCCCTCACTCCTTCCAATTTTGCCAGACGGTTACGGATAAGCATCTATTGATCTGCAAATCCCTCGACATCCCGGCATCCGATGCGCAAGACGGTATGAAAAACCTGGTGAGCAAGGTAAGAGAGTTCCTGACCCGTCTGGAGGTGCCGCTGACACTGAAGGGGTTCGAGATAAGCGCAGAGGACTTTGAAGAAAAGCTGCCCAAATTGGTGGAATACGCTCACGGAGATGTCAGCTGCTACCTTAGCCCACGGCCCATAACCGCGGAACAGTGCGAAAAAGTGTTCAGGTACGCCTATGAAGGTAAGGATATCGATTTCTGAAGGAGGGGGAGTCCATGTGTGGATATCACGGTCGTTTTCTAGAGGTCAACTTGAGTACTGGGTCTAAAAAGGACCTTTCAATTTCCGAAGACTTCCGCAGGAAATATATCGGTGGGGCCACCATGGCTGCCGCGCTCGTCTACGACAGGTTAACCCCGAACACGGATCCACTCTCTCCTGAGAACCCTCTTGTCATGTCCACCGGCCCCTTCACTGGATCTCCCATACCTATGGTCAGCCGCTATGCGGTCTGCGGGCTTTCGCCGCTGACCGGATTCTGGGGCGAAGCGACCAGCGGCGGCGCGTTTCCTTTTCGGCTTAAAGGATCAGGGTATGACGGAATCATCATCACCGGCAGGGCGGGACATCCGGTCTACCTCTACTTGAAGGACGGGCAGGCTGATATCCGGGATGCTTCAAGCCTTTGGGGAAAAGATACCTATGAAACGCAAAAGCTAATCAAGGATCAACTGAAGGACGAACAGATCAGCGTGGCCTGTATCGGCCAGGCCGGGGAAAAGTTGATCAAATTCGCCTCCGTCATGAATGATAGGGGCAGGGCTGCCGGTCGCTGCGGCTTAGGAGCGCTCATGGGCTCCAAGAACCTCAAGGCCGTGGCCGCATCAGGCAACATGAGACCCCAAGTGGCCGACTCGAGTGGGCTCGCCGAGCTAGCCAAGGAAGCGGTCAAGGAAGTCAGGGGAAACCTCGTCTCCGTTGCCTTCCGGGAATATGGGACCCTTATGTATATGGACATGGCCATGACGCTGGCGGATGCACCGGCCAAATACTTTACCAAGAGTGTATTTCCGGTGGGCAAGATCACGGGGCAGGCCTTACGGCAAAAGTATTCAGTCCAGAATTATGCTTGCCGCGGCTGCCCTATCGGGTGCGGCCGGGCAATCAAGGGATTCAAGGCAGGACTTGACGTGGACGGGCCGGAATATGAAACCGTGGTCGCCTTCGGCCCTTTGTGCTCGAATACCGACTTCGATGCCATCATCGAAGCGAACCACCTCTGCAACCTTTGGGGCATGGATACCATTTCGACCGGCGTTTCGGTGGCCTACGCTTTTTACCTGTACGATAAGGGCGCATTGACCAAGAACCAGGTCGGCTTCGACCTCAAATGGGGGGACAGAGAAGCCGTCCTGAAGCTGGTTCAAATGATCGTCGACCAGAAAGGCATCGGTAAATTGCTCTCCAAAGGGACTTTGGCCATAGCCCGCGAGCTTGGCCGCGACCGGGGTGAGGCCGCTCAGGTCAAAGGATTGGAAATGCCCATGCACGATGGACGGGCCTTTCATGGCATGGCGGTCTCCATCGCCACGAGTCCCCGCGGCGCCTGCCACCACAAAGGGGACTATTACATGGTGGACCTGGGTACCGCGTGCGAGGAATACATGATTTTCCCGAGCGACAGATTGGTCTCCGAAGGCAAGGGCGAACTTGCCGCCAAGTACCAGAGCTTCAAAGACCTATTCGACGCCCTGACCCTATGCAAGTTTTCTCCGCTCCAGGTCGCTGGACTGTGTGAAATGCTGAATGCACTGACAGGTTGGGAATACGGTCCCGAAGAACTTCTGGCTGCCGGCGACCGGTCTGTGAATATCAAGCGGGCCATCAGCAACAAGTTCGGACTGTCCAGGGACCACGACGCCCTGCCTGAGATCTGCCTCAATGCCTTGGACGAGGGGAGCACGGCCGGGATCAAGCCCGATTTGGAAGTGATGCTCAAGGAGTACTATGATTACCGCGGCTGGGATTGGGAGACCGGAAGGCCAACTAAAGAGAAATTGGTCGAACTTGGCCTAAGTCAGGTAGTCGAGGAAATGTACCCCTAAACATGAAAGTGACCGCCGTATTCCATGGTGTACTGTCCGAGTGGGTAGGGACTGACCGGGCTGATTTTGAACTCAGCGAAGGCGCTCTTTTCTCCGGCCTCCTGTCAGCCATCTGCAAGAGCTACCGCCACAAAATGCCCGACCCGTTGTGGGATGACCAGCAAAATACGTTTGCAAAGGGTGTCCAAGCCTTCAGCGAAGAAAAGCGAATCAACAGCCCGGAGGAACCCCTTGCCGACGGACAGGAAGTCAAGTTCTTCCTCATGCTGGCTGGTGGGTAAATAGCGGGCGCGTTTCCACTTCCTGATCTGTTTGTTGGACAGATCTGAGGTCAGCCGACCCGGCTCAATTTTCTATTTATAATTAGAATAAAATAAGTTGACTTTTACATCACAGTATGCTAATTAATATTAATTAACTACACCTCCTTTCCTAACTCCCCTGCGGCCCCTGAATGGGCCTTCGGCAGCCGTTTTGAATCCACATTCAGGGGCCCAACTTTTCTTTTGTGTATCCCGCCGAAAAAACTTGACATTACCGCCATAATTTAGTCTCTTTCTCCGTGGGAGGTTTAGGCTGATCCTTTACATATGTTTGGGAACCTTTTTTCAGCCTCTGAATAAGCATATTCAGGGGCTTCTGTTTTGTGGGGGCACCCAGGCTTTGAATGGCTTACCCCCCGCCCTCAGAATCCGTCTACTCCGGCTCTCGTGTCGTCCCAGCTAGTGTATTCTAACACAAATAACTTATTCAAAGTTTGCCATCTTGGCTTTAAGGTCTCCTTCACCACTGTAGATACTTTGACCTGAAAGCTCATGGGCGAAGGCAATGCACATCCTTCTGGTTCCACCCCATGGGACTGAACAAGCCTCCTCTAAAGGCTTCTTACAGCAGTGGTTTAGAGGCTAAATGATCGTTGACAGGCCAGTGGAATTCTCCTATACTTTGTTGTCTTGAACTTGCTGAAATAACGCGAATTTTCGTAGTAGATCAGGTTGTCGGTCCGGTACGGAGGAACGCAGGCTCGGGGAGAGAAAAAACATGTACGACGGCATCCTTGGATGCTATCCTTCCCCCATGCCATGATCCTGGCGTTCCAGCGGATCCCCTCCGTCGAGGAAAGACGGGTTCTATAGAAGCAGGATCCTATCCATGAAGATGTGGCGAAAACCCCTGGATTGGGAAGCCAAGCTGGTTCAACCGGCGGAAGTCCATATTATCGAGAGGCGGTGCAAAGGATGTGGGCTTTGTGTCTCATTCTGTCCACGGAATGTATTGAAGATGTCCGAGAAGTTCAACCAGAAAGGATATCACCCCCCTTATGTGGAGGAAGCATCGGCCTGCGTGGGCTGTAATTTCTGTGAGGAGGTCTGTCCGGAATTCGCCATTTTCTCTGGATCGCCATGAAAAGAGAATTTAAGGCACAGCCACTAGCGCAGAGTTCTGTTATCTCTTGCTTTACCCCGATAGGGTGTAATGAAATCATAACGTACGTTTTGCTCTCTTGATGTGGGGGGAAGACATTGACAGCTCAGAGAGTGCTAACAGGGGATCACTTTATCAACGGTGATGAGGCCTGCGGCGAGGGCGCCCTGGCCGCAGGATGTAACTTTTTCGCAGGTTATCCTATCACGCCGGCCACCGAGGTCGCTGAAAGAATGGCAAGACGGCTTCCCCATGTCGGCGGCATCTACATTCAGATGGAAGATGAAATCGGATCCATGGCGGCCGTGCTCGGTGCGGCCTGGGGCGGGGCAAAGGCCATGACAGCCACCTCCGGTCCCGGGTTTAGCCTGATGATGGAGAACATCGGCCTCGGGGTGATCACCGAGACACCGTGCGTGCTTGTCAACATCCAACGAGGAGGCCCCTCCACCGGTCTTCCTACGCTTTGCGGCCAGGGGGATATCATGCAGGCCCGTTGGGGATCCCACGGCCACTATGAAATCATAGCCATCAGCCCCAGTTCGCCGCAAGAGATATTCGATTTTACCATCAAGGCCTTCAATCTCTCGGAGACCTTCCGTATTCCGGTTCTGGTCATGGCGGACGAGGTTGTCGGGCACATGGTGGAGCGCGTCACCATCCCACCCCCTGAAAGAATCCAGGTGGTCCATAGAAGAAAGCCGAAAGAGCCCCCCGAATCATATTTCCCTTACAGAACAGATGACTCCCTTATTCCTGTCCTTCCTGACGCAGGGGATGGGTACAGGATTCACATCACAGGGCTGACCCACGACGAGAGGGGTTATCCATCCACTGACGCCGAGACGCAGGAGGAAATGGTCAAACGTTTGGTCCAAAAGATACAGAAGAACAGGGACCGAATCATTGAGTACAAGGACTATTATCTAGACGGGGCGCGGATTGTCATCGTCACCTACGGCGCGACCGTCAGGCCAGCTTTGAGGGCGCTGAGAAGCTTGAGGGAGAATGGGATGAAGGTGGGCCTTCTGAAACTCAATACGATCTGGCCGTTCGCCGAGAATCTCATCTCCCAGCTGGCCAAAGATGTCGAGGCCTTTGTGGTGCCTGAGGTCAATTTGGGGCAGATCACCCTGGAGGTCGAAAGGTGTTCGCGGGGTCAGGCGACGACGACCCTCATCCCCCATGCAGGCGGCAGTATCCATACGCCGGCCCAGATTGAAACGGGCGTGAAAAAGGCTTTGCGGTCCCTGAGATGGAAAGGGAAAAAGGATGAGCCGAAAAGGCGGACGTAAAGAGGACAAACACCCAAAGGATGAGCTTCTGAGGGAAGACCGTATCCCTCATATCTTTTGCCCGGGCTGCGGGATCGGAAGCGCGCTTTCAGCCGGGATCCATGCCCTGCAGAAGATGGGCATCGACTACGACCAATTCGCCGTTGTCTCCGGGATTGGCTGTACCGGAAGGGTCGCGGGATACTTGAATCTCGATTCCTTTCACACGACCCATGGACGAGCCATCCCTTTCGCCACCGGGCTCAAGCTGGCCAAACCTGAGCTGAATGTGTTCGTCTTCAGCGGTGAGGGAGACCTCTTTGCCATAGGGGGCAATCATTTCATCCATGCGGCCCGGCGAAATATCGACATCACGGTCATCTGCGTAAACAACATGAACTATGGGATGACAGGGGGGCAGGTCTCAGCCAACACCCCGGTGGGCGCGAGAACGACGACCACCCCGTACGGAAATGTGGAGAGTCCCCTTAACCTTCCCTCTCTGGCCGCAGCCTGCGGGGCCGTATACGTGGCCCGCTGGCTATCCCTGGATGTCAGGAGACTGGCCCAGTCGATCCAGGAGGCCTTGTTAAAGCCCGGGTTCACCTTCGTAGAAATTATCGCCCCCTGCCCCGTCGCCTATGGACGGCGCAACCGCCTGGGCACCGCCCTGGACATGATCAAGCTCTACCAGGCAAACTGCGTAATTAAAAACGGCGCACACCCCGATGAAACGGTCATAGAGGAAGGGAAAAAGATGCTTCTCGGCAAGTTCATCGATATTGAACGCCCCACCTTATTGGAGAGGCTCTCTAAAATGTCGGAACTCAAAGGAGCGATGTGGCCCCAGAAGGAAATGACAACATGAGATAAGGAGACATGATGGCCAAGAAGGACAAACAGCAAGAGATCATCATCACAGGTTTTGGGGGACAAGGGATAATACTGGCCGGAAACATCCTCGGAAAGGCGGCCACCCTCTTCGAGAAGAAGAATGCCACCCTAATACAGTCTTACGGCCCCGAGGCTCGCGGTGGCGCCTGTGCCGCTCAGGTGGTGGTCTCTGAGGATGAGATCGAATATCCTTATGTGGAACATCCCCACATCCTAGTCTGCATGTCCCAGGAAGGGTTTGACAAGAACATGAAAAAGTTGGTTAAGGGGGGATTCCTCTTTACGGATTCCGGTCTTGTGAAGGTCGAGCCCAAGAAGATTCCCAAGAACGTCAAAACCTATGCCATACCAGCCACCGGTATAGCCGAGGAGATGGGAGTGAAGATGATGGCCAACATCATCATGTTGAGCTTCATGACCGCCGTTACCGGGCTGGTCTCTTATGATGCCCTCAAGCAGACGATTGCCGGCTCCGTGCCAAAAGGCACTGAGGAGAAGAACCTCGCCGGTATGGAAAGGGGATTCGAATATGGCATGGATCTGAAAAGAAAAAGCACATAATCCGGCATGACCCTGAACAAAGGTATACTGATCATCGGCGCTATGCCCCCGGGGCTCCAAGCAGCATTGACCCTGGCTAATCTGGATAGACATGTCACCCTGGTTGAAACGGGCTTTGAAATCCCCCCCTCCCCCAGGAAGTGGAGCGGCAAAGGCAGGCGCTGGCATCAATTTCTCCGCAGTCAGGTCTCCTACCATCCTCTCATCGAGCTGTTGACGGAAACCGAAGCCACGAGAATCCACGAAGGCGTCGAGGGATTTGATGTTGAATTGACCCAAAGACCCCAGTGGGTTCTCGCCCATTTGTGCGTGGATTGCCAGAGATGTATCTCTGCATGCCCTGTGGAACTTCCAGACGGTCGAAAACCCATCTTTGAGAGGATAACCCCGACAAGCATGGCCATTGACAAGCGGGAGAAGGCGCCGTGTCGATCCGCCTGTCCTATTGGCATGAACCCACAAGGGTATGTGGCCCTGATTGCACAGCAAAGGTTTGATGAAGCTGACGATCTCATCCGTGAGGTCAATCCCCTTCCCGGCGTCTGCGGCCGAATCTGTCACCATCCCTGTGAGACGGCGTGCCGGCGTCAGGAACTGGATGAACCGATTGCCATATGTGCCCTGAAGCGCTTTGTTGCAGACGAGGCCAGGAAGAACAGGAAAAAACGTGCGCCCGAGGAGGTCTCACCTCCATATGGGCCGCCCATCGCCATTATCGGATCCGGCCCGGCCGGGCTCACAGCAGCCCATGACCTGGCCAAGGCCGGCCTTCGCGCCACTCTTATAGAGGCCGAGGACAAGCCGGGGGGTCTCCCGATTCAGGCCATTGCCCCGTTTCGTCTTCCCAGGGAGATCTTAGAACAAGAGATAAAGGACATACTCTCCCTCGGGGTTGAATTACGGCTTCATACCCCTGTGCGTTCCCTAGAAGATCTTGAGAGGCTCAAGGCCGACGGCTTCAGCGCCGTCCTTCTGGCCACGGGTGCATCCAAGGACCTTCGACTGCAGATCGAGGGTGAAGATCTGGAAGGCATCTACGGGTGCGTCTCATTTCTGAGAGAGCTGTGGAGCGGTCAGGTTCCTAAATCGCTGGGCCAGGTCGTCGTCATCGGAGGGGGGAATGCGGCCGTTGAGGCAGCGCGTGCCAGCCTCCGCGCAGGCGCTGAAAAGGTATCGCTGGTCTGTTTGGAAAATCATCATGAGATGCCTGCCTGGGAGCATGAGATCGAGGCGGCCCTTGAAGAAGGGGTTGAGATAATCAATAGCTTCGGCCCCAGGAGGTTTCTGAAAAAGGACGGCCGCCTGTCGGCCGTAGAGTTCAAGCGATGCAAAGCTGTATTCGACGAAAACGGGGCCTTTAAGCCCCAATATGATGAAACCGATCTGACCACCATGGTTGCCGACACCGCCATTACCGCCATCGGCCAGGCCCCTAACCTCCTATGCGAAGATTCATCTCAGGAGCTGGCGATAGCGAGCAACGGAGAGACCAATCTCCCCCGTGTATACGCCTGCGGGGATGTGGTCTCCGGGCCGTCCACCGTGGTGGAAGCCATGGCCTCCGGTCGAAGAGCGGCCGGAAGGATCATCCGCGACCTCCGCCCCTCTGCTGGCACCCTCGAAGAGAAGGGACCCGAAACAATTCTGGAGGAATACGACCCCATTCCAAAGGAGATGCCTAAACTGGAACGGAGACCTCTCCCACACCGAAAGATCTCCGAGCGGATAAAAGATAACAGGGAGGTCATCGGTCCTTACCCTCTCGAAGATGCGATTAAGGAGGCGGCCCGCTGCCTTCAATGCGGGCTCTGCAGCGAGTGTCTTCGATGCGAGATCTCGTGTGATCTGGGGGCCATCGGCCATGACCGGGTGGCAGCACAGAGGTCCTTCCATTTTGATCAGATCATTGTGTGCGACGACACGCAGTTGGGGCGAGATCTGCATGGTTCACGATGGATCAAGGTGACGTCCGATGGCAAAAAGCATTCCTGGGCAAGAGCCGTCGCTGAGGGACGTACGGCCGCCATGTCAGCGCTGGCCCGGACCGCTCCAGTCAAATCGCCGCCTATCCCGACCAAAACCCCCTGTGAGGGAGATCTGAGGGTCGGGGTTTTCATCTGTTCGTGCAATGGCACACTCAACGAGGATAATCAGCTGGAAGAGATGATCGGACCTTTGGAAGCATGGCCAGAGGTGGCCCACGCGGAGGTTCTGATATCTGCCTGCCATCCAGAAAAAGGGCTCGGGATCGAAGAGGTTGTTGATGAGAAGGGACTAAACGCTGCCCTGATTGCCTCGTGCACATGTTGCCACCTCGATTTCGCCTGCGAATCCTGCAATGACCAGCGCGTTAGGCTCAAACAGCGGCTCTTCTGGCAAAAAGGATACCACCCAGCCCATACGGCGCTTGTCAATATCAAAGAGACCTGTCTGCTTCCCTTCAAAGGGGACGCCAAAAGGCGAACGGACTTGGCTATGAGGGTGATTCGATCGGGACTCTGGCAGTTGAGGGAAAGTAAAGCCTTGGCCATGAAGGGGGAAAAACCTCATCCTCACGCCGTTGTCCTGGGCGCGACAGAAGCTGGCATTGCTGCGGCCAAAGGCCTCAAAACGACATGTCCCACAGTGGTCGTGGTTGAGAACCGGATGGTGGCAAAGCGCGTCAAAGAGATTCTTCAGGATT
Source organism: Desulfobacteraceae bacterium (assembly GCA_050050615.1). Taxonomy (GTDB): domain Bacteria; phylum Desulfobacterota; class DSM-4660; order Desulfatiglandales; family HGW-15; genus JASFTV01. The sequence continues at coordinate 6,443 of JASFTV010000035.1, read as the reverse complement.
CTGGGATCCGCCTCGTCTGCCCGGTCAGGCCGGTTCGGCTCGACGGGCAACGGGGAAACTTCAAACTGGTCGTGGAGAAAAACGATGCCTCGGATAAGGATTCCGGATACGAGATGATTTCAGCGGGTCTTATCATACTGGGCAGTCCTGATTACAAAGGCATTCCTTACAGGAGGGATGATTTTGCGGGGGCATTCCATCGCAGCGCTCCCAGGGCCTTTGGTACGCTTGAGACGGGAATCTCGGGCGTCTATATGGCCTCATGGTCTCAAGCACGAAGCCTTTCCCATGAGGCCTTGGGCTTGTCAGCCGCCAGCGAGGCGCTGGAAGGAACCTATGCAAAAAGGTATCTGGCCGACTATCTTTTCGCCCGAGTGGATCCCGAAGTATGCCGCGGTTGCGGCAGGTGTGCAGATCTCTGCCCGGAAGGGGCCGCGCATCTGGAAGAGGTGACCCGAGGGGTGGCTACCTCATGGATCGACCCAGATTTCTGTATAGGCTGCGGAAACTGCCTGGCTGAATGTCCTACTGGCGCCATTCACATGCCAGAGTCTGAACAGGATTATTTCGAGAAGGTGATCCATGCATTCCTGGGATAGCAGAGGCCCAATTTTGGCCTTTTTTTGTAATTGGGCGCCGTACCGGTGCTTCATGGATCTATGTCAGTCCGGGAGACGTCTGCCTCACCCCATCTATCCCGTGAAGGTTTTGTGTTCCGGGCGGGTTGACCCGGCCATGGTTCTTTTCGCCTTTGAGAGGGGGGCAGAAGGAGTGGCCGTAGTGGGTTGCAAAGAAAAGGAATGCCGGTACGGCCCCGGCCCTGATCAGGCCAAGAAACTGGCCGGCACCATCCGAGGGCTCATCCATACCCTCGGATTAGAACCGGAACGGTTCTCGACCCTGCAGTATGCCGACCATGAAAAAGAAAGACTCTTTGAGGACATGGAGGCGTTTCTCAAGAAGATCGCAACCCTGGGAAAATCACCTTTTATCCGTTCATGAAAAGACGGGGACCTATGGGTCGGCCGATCTCTCTATGTTTTCTGTCATTCTTATCCAAAAACGAATCGGTGCTTCGTGCGAGTCATGGGGCGTCGTGCTAAAACAGGTGCCTATATGGTGGAAACCTTAGATGCCGTTATGGGTTCATTAGCTCGTCTCCTGATTTTTTGCTTTAAAGGGATCGAAAACAGATGTCCGACACACGTCACTCGTTAAATGAAATCATCGACGATTTTCAGATTTTTTACTGCATTGAGTGCGGAAAGTGCACGGGGGCCTGTCCCCTGGCCCAGGTAGATCGGGATTTCTCTCCGCGTCTCGTGGCCAAACATATCATTGAGAAAGGCATTCATTCTGGATATGTTCGGGAAAAGGTGTGGGCCTGTCTAACCTGTGGCCTCTGTCACGAAAGGTGCCCGCAGGGCATCCCTTTCGCTGACTTCGTGCGGGCCGTGCGCACCCTCTACATAAGTGCGCAACAAAGAGGCCATCTGAGTCACGGGGGTGCGCTTCAGGGTCTCATGCGCATGCAGGGTGCCTCGGGATTGATCCAGAATCGCCTCGATTGGATCACCCCCGACTTGAAGATCGCCACCCAGGGCGACCTACTCTATTTTGTGGGGTGCCTCCCTTACTTTGAGACCTTTTTCTCTGACCTGAAAGTATCGCTGGGCAGGATAGCTGTCGATACCGTCACGATTCTCAACGCGCTCGGCACGGTGCCGGTGGTTTTGCCGGATGAGCGGTGTTGTGGCCATGACCTCATCTGGATCGGAGATGATGAATCCTTTCAAGGACTCCGGCGTATCAATATGGCATCCTTCCAAAAGGCTGGCGTTAAGACGATCGTGACAGCCTGCGGGGAGTGCAGTTATGTTTTGAAGCATCTTTATCCCCGAGAGGCCGACGCCTTTCCCATTGAGGTGATGCATTTGAGCGAGTATCTCGGAAAGGTGGGTTTACCTGATGGCCACAGGCTGAACCAGGCCGCCACCTATCAGGATCCCTGCAGGTTGGGCCGCTTACAGGGGGTCTTCGATGCACCTCGGTCACTTTTGGGCTCGATCCTCGAGATTCGGGAGATGCGACATTTCGGTGCCGGATCCTGGTGCTGCGGGAATTCGGCTTGGCTGGGCTGTGACAAGTACAGCAAGCAGATGCAGGTCGAACGTCTTCGCGAGGCCAAGGAGACCCAGAGCGATCTGATCGTGACGGCCTGTCCCAAGTGCCAGGTCCATCTGACTTGCGCTATGAGGGATGTGAATCGCCTAGAGAACCTTCAGATGAGAATCCAGGATCTTTCCGGTGTCGTGGCAAGATCCATGGAACGTGATCATTCAATGTGAACTCGATTCGAAACAGGATGGCTCTTTGAAGCAAAAGTTTACGGAGGCTTAAGTTTTGGCAGCAATTTAGCAAATGACCCCGGCGCTTTGCTTTAGGGTTATGCATGAAGGAAACTTGCTGTTCAAGTTTCTTAGGAGCCCTATGAAAATTCCGCCGGTATTGGCCAAGGGGGTCTCTTTTCAAAAACGAAAAGTCGCTGCCCGGTAACCAGCGTAAGGCCACGGGTGAGGCGGGCGGAGAGCCTCCCGGGAATCGCCATGGAAGTAGCTCCGTGGAATCGGCTGCAAAGGTCCTCCGCCCGCCTTTGCTACCCCTTTTTGCATGACTCTTCCTCGATGCCCTTCGTTTTTGAAAAGAGACCCCCATGGCCAATACCATCACCGAGCTGTTTCATAAGGCCAAAATGTTACTAGTTTTGAACTCCGCGGGCTCAATTCCAATTGGGCTTAATTGGCTAGAAAACAATTTGAAGAGGAGGTGTCCTAATGACCCTTGCAAAGGGTATGGACGAGGAGATTCGAGTTGGTGTCTATGTCTGTCATTGTGGCTTGAACATCGCAGATACCGTGGATTGCCCGGCCGTGGCCGAGTGGGCAAAGGATCTTGAAGGCGTGGTAGTCTCTCGAGATTATGCCTATATCTGTTCGGATCCAGGCCAGGAACTGATCGCGCAGGACATTGGAGAACAGGACCTGAATCGCATCGTAGTCGCTTCCTGTTCACCAAGGCTTCATGAACCGACTTTTCGGCAGATGTGTATCAAAGCCGGACTGAATGCTTACCTCCTTGAGATGGCCAACATTCGTGAACAATGCTCATGGGTCCACCCCCTTCAGAAGGCGGATGCGACAGAGAAGGCCAAGGATCTGGTCAAGATGGCTGTATCGCGGGTGAGACTCCTGAGGCCTCTCGAAGAGTTGGAGGTGCCGGTTACCCAGAAAACTCTGGTCATCGGGGGCGGCGTTGCAGGCATTCAGGCCGCCTTGGATCTTGCTGACAGCGGTTATCAAGTCTGTCTGGTCGAGAAGAAGGCTTCTATTGGCGGCATCATGGCCCAATTGGACAAGACCTATCCAACAATGGATTGCTCCATCTGAATTCTCGGGCCCAAGATGACGGATGTCGGTCGGCATCCCAATATTGAGTTGATGGCCTTGAGCGAGGTCAAGGACATCAAGGGATATGTGGGCAATTTCGAGGTGACAGTCCTGAAAAAGGCACGCTATGTCAATGAAAAGGAGTGTACCGCCTGCGGGGATTGCGCGGAGATCTGCCCGGTCCTGGTGCCCAATGAGTTCGAAATGGGACTGGGCTCCAGAAAGGCTGTGTACATCCCTTTTCCTCAAGCCGTGCCCGCGGCCTACGTGCTCAACTCCTATGAGTGTCTGGGGCAGGACCCGCTCATCTGCGGTAAGTGTAAAGAGGCCTGTGAGAAGGGATGCATTGATTACGAAACACAGGATGAAGAGTTGACCTTCAATGTGGGCACCATTGTCGTGGCCACCGGGATGGAACCTTACGATCCCGCACCATTGGACGAATACGGCTATACCCGGTTCCCGAATGTGTTGACCACGCTGGAATTCGAGCGCCTGATCAACGCCGGAGGGGCGACCAAAGGAGAAGTGGTTCGGCTCAGTGACTTCAAAGTGCCCAAATCGGTGGCATTCATTCAATGTGTAGGCTCCCGGTCCCCAGGAAATGACAAGGCCAATCCATATTGCAGTAACATTTGCTGCATGAACACCGTAAAGGACACGCTCATGCTCAAGGAACACTACCCGGATATGGAAGCAAAGGTCTTCTATGTTGATATCCGGGCTTTTGGAAAAGGCTTTGAAGACCTTTTTCTGCGCTCCAAGGCCAAAGGGGTCAGATACATCCGGGGGCTACCCGGCGATGTACAGGAAGATCCGACCTCCAACGATCTGCTTCTTTTCGTGGAGAATACCTCGACGGATCGCCTGGAAAAACATCGGGCAGAGATGGTCATCCTCTCTCAGGGTTTGGTCCCTTCGGAAGATATGAAGAAGATCCAGGAGATGCTTGCTCTACAAAGAACTTCAGACGGCTTTTACCTGGAGGCCCATCCGAAGTTACAACCCGTGGATTCTGCATCCAAGGGCATTTTTTTCGCGGGCACGGCTGAGGGCCCCAAAGATATCAAGGAAGCCGTCACCCAGGCCTCTGCGGCGGCGGCAAGGGCCGCTCGACTGATGTCACCGGGGAAAATCACCGTGGAAGCTATTACCAGCCAGGTCGATGTGAGCAAATGCACGTCATGTGGTATCTGTGCCAAAGTCTGTCCTTTCAATGCCATAACGGTTGATAAAGAGAATAAAAGGCCCGCTGTGGTCATAGAGGCGGCCTGTGCTGGGTGCGGCACCTGCGCGGCCGAATGCGCATTTGATGCCATTGAGATGAATCATTTCACAGATGCACAGATCCTGGCTCAAATTCACGCCATCGTGGGTAAGCACCCGGCGGAAAAGGTGGTCTGTTTTGCCTGCAATTGGTGCTCCTATGCAGGGGCCGATTTTGCGGGGGTCTCCCGCCTCCAATACCCGACCAATGTCCGCCTCATTAGAACCATGTGCTCCGGAAGGGTGGATGAGAAGTTCATCTGGGAGGCCTTCAAGTCAGGAGCCCCAGTGGTCCTGGTCTCAGGCTGCCATTTTGGCGACTGCCATTACATCGACGCGAACCACTGGACCAAAAAGCGGATGGAAAGGATCTGGAAGAAGATGGAGAAGTGGGGCCTCCGGAAAGAGCGACTTCAACTGGCGTGGATCAGTGCGGCTGAGGGGATTCGTTTCTCCCAGGTCATGGCGAAGATGGAAGAACTGCGCAAAACGGTGAGCAAGGAAGAGATTGAAGAGACAAAAAAACTCATCCGTGAGAATCTCAAAAAAAAGAAGAAAAGACCGCGCCCCAACGCAAAGAACCATCACGGGTTGAGAGAGTAAATTGAAAGAGGCCTTATACAAGGACACATTTCTCGGGATGAAACTGGTCCCGCTGAGTCGAAATGAAGCGCTATGCTTTGTCAGCGCCTATGACAAGCCTTTTCTTTTGAGCAAGACTGCGGGGACTTTCACAATCCACGATTGTCACATTCTGGAAGCGGATATCAACATCCGGGATGGGATCGTCACAGATCTTTTCAAAATCCGAATCCCCCCAAAATACGCCCCACGCAATCTTGAGAAAATGCTCTTCGAGACCCTTCAGAAGGTATTGAGAGGGGACACCAATATCGAAAAAGAGATCTTCTTGTGGGAGAAAAAGAATGAGGTGATCCGGGATCAAATTGTCGCAAAATTCAAGAGCGTCCGGGGTGACCAATCCGTTATTACCGTGCACACCTCCAACAAACGGGGACTTCTCCACAAAATCTCCTGGGCCCTTTCTCTGGCCGGGATGAACATCGAAAAGGCGATCATTGCTGCCACCGAGGATACGATAGCCGAAGATGTCTTCTGGGTCAGCCAGCGTAATGGAGAGAGGATCACTGACAGCTACCAAAATAAAGTACTCGACCTCTTGAAGGTCATCGTTAATGAGGGACAGGACCCGGTAGATCAGGTATTCAAGAAGGAGATCAACATGATCTACCGCCAGCAACTCAGAAGGCGGGGAAGCGGATTTAGAACAGCACAGCTGTACGCTGATGTGCATCTCCGGTTGATCAAGAACCTGTTCGAGCGCATTAAGCTAGAACTGGACATTTTGGATGATCCGATCCTCATCGGGGTCTATGGGGGTATCGGTAGCGGTGCCATCGGATTCACCAGTGATATAGACTGCCTCTTTCTTTACGATGGCGAGAGGAAGGAGGAATACGACAAACTCAGACGAATTTTGAAGAATGAGTTCAAGCGAATTAGTGACCTAGACGTGGATGAGTCCTTCCTACCCTATCATATCAATTTCTTCTATCTAGGGAATTACGAAGGAGAAAGCATTGTTTGCTTTGACGACTTCTTCAATTACATCAGATATATAGATGATTTTCGCAATCAAACGGATAACCGCTTATTTGAGCCCCAGTTCTTCCATTACCCGTGGGCCTTTTCCATACGCTTTATTGGAAG
>JASFTV010000034.1:0-16742 GCA_050050615.1 Desulfobacteraceae bacterium | reverse complement strand
AGCCATGATACGCGGCATCAACGGGATCCCCTGCTCGTAGAGCTCATGGGCAATGCGATAGACCGTGATCGCAAAAAGCCCTGGGTAGCTGAATATAACCTCGTCATAGCTGTCGGCCGCAGGATCACCTTGATAGGCGGCTCGGACATCCTTGGCGAGCATACTCCGCAACAGGGGCATCTTCTGCATGAACTCTATGGCGACTTGCTGGCCCCTCTCTTCACAGTGTGTGCATGGCTGGTTGTAGCGAAGACACTCATGTCGAATAGATAAGGCGAGTTGGTCAGAGAGAGCCTCAAAAAACGAGGTCGCTTCCTGACCAAAGTAGTACCCCAGATTCACCTCGTCTACACGGGAACGGATGAAATATCCCGGATAAAGGATTCGTCTCGCCTTCTCAATGATATCGATAACCGCGTCCCGTGATGGGATCGGCTCCGGGCTAATATGATCAAAGCAATCTTCGCGATCGCAAGTCATCACAAGTTGATCCACAATGGCCGGAACCTCTTCACGGTACCGCCGGGTGGCTATCATCTCGGTTTTGCATTGCTCCATTTTTGCTGAATCTTCCATGGCTGTCTCGACTCCCCTTCAGTGGTTGTCTCCAACTGAGCCTGATTTGGGTACCGCCCTTTCCAAATCATGCCTTCCCGAAAAAGGGCGCTTAAACCGCAAGTGCGATGTGCGCACCAGGTATCTGCCGCCCTTTTCGCTTACCGGCTCATGTATGCCCGATCGCCGGTCTTCCAATATGGGGACAGGCTTCGCAACCTTTCGATGATCATGGGGACCTTCTCTATGACGAAATCGATCTCCTCCTCTGTATTATAGATACTCAGACTGAACCTTATGGAACCGTGGGCCATAGTGAAAGGGACGCCCATGGCGCGAAGAACGTGGGAGGGCTGCAACGAGCCCGATGTGCAGGCTGATCCGGAGGAGGCACAAATCCCGAATTCATCCATCGTAAGCAGGATGGCCTCACCCTCTACGAACTCAAAACTTATGTTTGTGGTGTTAGGAAGACGCTTCAACCGCTCCCCGTTGACCCGGCAGTTGGGAACACGGGACTCGATCTCATTTTCCAACTTGTCACGAAGTGCCTTTACCCTGGCATTCTCCTCTTCCATGTGAAGTGCAGCCAATTCGCAGGCCTTCCCCAAGCCGAGGATGCCTGTCGTGTTTTCCGTGCCGCCCCGACGGCCCCTTTCTTGGTGGCCTCCAATCAGGAACGGAGAAAACTTACATCCCTTGCGCACATAGAGGACCCCAACCCCCTTTGGTGCATGGAGCTTGTGACCTGACAGGGAGAGCATGTCTATGGCGCTCGCTTTCATATTGATGGGCATTTTGCCGACCACCTGAACGGCATCGGTGTGAAAGAGAATTCCCTTTTGTCGGGCCATCTCTGCTGCTTTCTCCACAGGAAACACGACCCCGGTTTCATTATTGGCCCACATGAGGCTTACAATAGCCGTATCCGGCGTAAGGCTCTCTTCATAACGCACCATGTCCAGTCGGCCTTCACCGTCCACAGGAATCTCGGTCACCCGATAGCCTCTACTGGAGAGATGGGCACAGAGGGACTTGATAGCAGGATGTTCCACCCGGCTTGTGACGACATGCCTTTTGTCGCTTTGCGTCGCCAAGGCGGACATAACGGCCGTGCTGTCGCTTTCCGTGCCACAACTCGTGAAGATAATCTCCTCGGGCTCCGCGCCAAGCAGGACTGCCACCTGCTCACGGGCTTCTGCAATCTTCCTGCCCACCTGCCCCCCAAAAAAGTGAGCGCTGGAAGGGTTGCCATACAATTCATGAAAATAGGGCGTAATAGCCTCGAGAACCTCGGGTGCCACTTGAGTCGTAGCGTTGTTGTCAAGATAGATCGTTTTCATTGGGCCACCTCCTCCACCACCAGATCTGGCCAGACGAGCTCTTGGAGCTTCGCTTGCACGAAGTTTTCCAGGGTCTGATCGGAGGCCTTACATATGGCGCAAGTCCCCCGGGTCGCCACCAGGACCCGGTTTCCGATGACATCGATGAGTTCGATGTCTCCACCGTCATGTTTTAAAGAGGGCCTGATTTCCCTTTCGATGGTCTCTTCAATCATCTTGATCTTCTGGATGTTGGAGAGCTTGGGTCTGGTCACAGGCTTTGCCTCAGCTCGAACCCTGGCAATGATCTCTCGAATCGTTTCATGGCAGCTTTCACAACCGCCTCCGGCTTTGGTATAGTTGGTGACTTCCTCCACCGTGGAAAGGTTGTTTTCCCTGACAGCCCGTTCAATTTCCTGATCCGTCACGCCGAAGCACTCACAGACAATCTCACCTTCTTCCTCTTCCTGGGGGATGCCTTTGTAATGGGCAATGGCCCGTTCCAGGGCCTGGCGTCCAAGCACGGAACAATGCATCTTTTCCTTGGGAAGACCCCCCAGGAATTCCGCGATATCCTGATTGCTGAGCTTTTCCGCCTCTTCGACGGTCTTCCCCTTGATCATTTCCGTGAGAGCTGACGCGGAGGCTATGGCACTCGCGCAGCCAAAGGTCTGAAATTTGGCATCCGTAATTTTTCCCTCTTCATCCACCTTGATGCTCAGTTTGAGCGCATCGCCGCATGCCATGGAGCCCACCTCTGCAACCCCATCAGCATTCTCCAGTTCCCCGACATTCCGGGGATTCAGGAAATGCTCTTTGACTTTGTCTGTGTATTCCCACATGGCCCCCCTCCTTTTTTTCTGGGTAACACCGATTATCTAGAAAGGCAATGGAAGATTCAACCGAATCCGCATTACAACTGAAAATAAGCATTGATCGTCACGTCACCTTCCTTACACTAATCACTTACTCTGATTTGGGCAACAAAATTAGTAGCATAAACGAACGACAGTCGCCTTTTCGTCTATAATCCCGAAAGCATCCGTCATCTCCGTCCATTGTCCAGTCCTCGGCCTTGCTTCCCCTTTCACCCCTTTTCTCGGTCCAGCCTTCGATTCTCAATTCAAGCCCTGCTGTTGACCTTTTAGGGACATATCTGATAAAATACCGATAATAAGCAAACGTAAAACGTACTCTGAATCCCTCTCAGAACCAAGCGCTTACCCTTTCAAACACTGCAGAGTGCCAGGACCATTCCAATGTCGCGAAGGGGCACTTTCTAAGGGTAAGAGCAAGGTTTATTTTTTTCTTAGCAAGTAAGACTTCAAGACGGATGGCGTTGGATTTCAGCGGTAAGGGTACGGAAATTGAGTCCTCGCGCAGAGGTAGAATAATGAGCCATGTCAAGCTTTATGACCTTGTGGATATCTATTCACCCAGGGCCGTTCTGGAAGAGGTTCAAGAGATTCTCGGGCTTATTTCTGTTGGTTTTGATAACTGGCCGGTTACTTGCGCATGCAATATGGTTGTTCGAGTGTTCCAAGGAGACCATCCGGAATACCGGGCTTGCAACACCCACTACCACGATCTTCGCCACACCACAGATGCTTTCCTTGCCATGGCGAGGCTAATACACGGCGGTTCTGTCAACGGCAAAAACTTCACGGACAGCAACATTGCCGCAGCATTGATCGCGGCTCTCTTTCACGATACAGGGTATATCCAGACAAAAGGTGAAACGGAAGGCACGGGAGCGAAATACACCGCCGAACATGCACAAAGGAGCGTGGAGTTCGTGAAACGCCACGGATCAGAATGCAATTTGAGGGGTGAAGAAATCGCGGATACGTGCAGCATGATTCTTTGCACCGATCTCAGTTTGGACATCTCCAAGATCAACTTCCGTTCTGCCACTATAGAACTTCTCGGCAGACTGCTTAACGCAGCGGATCTTCTGGGTCAAATGTCAGATAGAACCTATCTCGAAAAATTGCTTTTCCTTTACTACGAATTCAAGGAAGGGAAGGTAGGTGATTACGAAAGCGAAGCAGACCTGCTGAGAAGGACGGTGGATTTCTATAAATCCATTGATCAACGCCTTGAACCAATCTTTGATCAGGTTAACCGCTATATGATCTCACACCTTTCTTCGCGCTGGAATATTGAAACGAACCTTTATACCGAAGCGATCGAAAGACAGAGAAAGTACTTGGATAAAATCCTTGCAATTCCTGACTCTGATCCCCGGGATCACCTTCACCGGTACGCAATCATAAAAAAGGTTCGTGCCATCTACGGCCCAGATTCAAAAGGATGACTTCCCCGGTAAGATCGCTGCCCAAAATGAATGAAAACCCCTCTTTTTCGCCATGTGAGTATCTGTTTTCAAGCAACGCTCGATTCTGCTAAATGTTCACCTTCCCTGATCCTTGGATCGCTCAGAGAGGGGCATGGCGGTCTCTTTTTAAAAACGAACCCGATCTGCTGGAAAAGGTTCTTGCCAAAACAATCAAGAACAGCAAGGCCGTTTCAAGAAACGACGTATCCAAGAGATCGGACCATACAACGATTTGATCACTTTTGAGGGTGACGAATACTTTTGGAACGATGAACAGCCGGGAAAGATTTTTGGAGACCATGCGCTACGGCACGCCGGATCGTGTCCCCTATTTCGAGGAAGGATTGCGAGAGGGCGTGATTGATGTGTGGCGGACACAGGGCTTGCCGAAGGATGCAGATCTTTCAAAGATCTTTTCTTTTGACAGACGAGAAGAGCTCGAGCCGGATCTTGACCCCCGTCCTGACCTCCAAGGATGGCCGACTTCGCGGTCAGAGCTGGACTTGTTTCGCCGGAACCTTGACCCGAATGATCCTGGCCGTCTCCCAGAGAACTGGCCTGAGCGCGTTCGTGCCTGGAAAGATCGCGACCACGTGCTCACGCTCTGGGTGCACCGCGGCTTTTTCCTTTCCATGGGTGTCCGTGGCTGGCGCAGATTTACTGAAGTGATCTTTCTGCTCAAAGATGACCCTCAATTCATCCGTGAGGCCATGGCCATTCGAGGAGAATTCTCTGCCAGACTTGCTGACAACATCTTGCGCGATGTGGATATCGATGCAGCGGTTTTCGTTGAGCCGATCGGTGGGAATGATCGACCCTTGATCTCCCCACAGATGTATGAGGAATTTGTTCTGACAAACTATGAACCGGTTCTTGAAGCGGTCCGCCAGCACGGCGTCGATACGATCATCCTCCTCACCTTTGCAAATCCACGTCCGCTCATTCCGAGCATTCTCAAATGGGGATTCAACTGCCTCTGGGGCTCCGAGGTCAACATGGAAACCATGGACTACCGGGATTTGCGACGGGAATTCGGGCGGGATCTCCGACTCATCGGCGGCATTGACTTGGATGCCCTACGTATTGGCAGAGAGGCTATCCGCCGTGAGGTGGAGGAAAAGGTGCCCCCCCTTCTGGCCGAGGGCGGCTACATCCCCCTTGCCGACGGTCGGGTTCGGGAGGATATGCCCTTCGAGAACTATGTTTACTATCGAAAGTTGTTGGCAAAAGTGACGCAGGAATAGCCCTGTCACCCACGAACAGCTAGCCCGCATTGTACATGACCAATGCGGAAAGAATGATTGCATCAAACTATTCCCTCCTCTGGGGGCATGTATTGGAGGGAGGCCGCGTGCTTCCTGACGGGTTCAGATAGACTTGAAATCTTTGTTTGCGGGGGCCTATGCCCGAAAGAGCTCAAACATTTATCACGCTGGGAATCTTGTTCCTTCTTGGGCTTTTGACTGATGCGATTGGCCGCAAAACCAGACTGCCGCGTGTGACCTTACTTCTCATATTCGGATTTGCCATAGGTCCTGGTGGCTTGGGCTTCTTGACTCCAAAGGATGGAAAATGGTTCTCCGTTGTAGCGGACATGGCGCTGATCATGATTGGTTTTCTCCTGGGGGAGAAACTCACCCTGTCTTCACTTCGCCGCCATGGTCGGCTTGTGCTCGGGCTTTCTGCCGCTGAAGCGATCTTGACCGCTTTGGTGGTCCTGGCAGGCCTCCTCCTGATTGGTGTTCAACTCGATATTGCCCTGCTGCTCGCAGGCATCGCCCCCGCTACCGATCCCGCGGCTACGACGGACGTGGTCTTCGAAACGAAAGCGGATGGCAAATTTTCGCGTACTCTCCTGGGGATCGTAGCCGTGGATGACGCATGGGGTCTGATCGTTTTCAGCTTGATGCTTACCGCGGCCCAGGCTTTCAGCGGGCGAGCTGATATTCTGGCACCGCTCATGACGGGTGCCTGGGAGATTGGAGGCGCCCTCCTTGTCGGGATCGTTCTGGGTATCCCAATGGCGTACCTCACCGGCCGAGTCCGCGCTGGCGAGCCGACCTTGGTGGAGGCTCTGGGTGTCGTTTTTCTATGCGGCGGCATTGCAATCTGGCTAGAGGTATCCTTTTTGCTCGCCTCTATGGTATTGGGGTGTATCATTGCAAACTTTGCCCGCCACCACACCCGCCCTTTCCATGCGATTGAACTTATTGATCTGCCTTTTATGATCCTCTTTTTCGTTTTGGCCGGAGCCTCTCTGGAGACTGAAATGCTCTCCAATATAGGCCTCGTTGGATCCGCTTATGTTGTTCTTCGGGTTGTCGGGCGCTTTGTCGGTGCCTGGGCCGGAGGGGCCATAGGTCGCGCCGAATCCCTGTTCAGCCGTTGGATGGGTGCTGCATTGCTCCCTCAAGCAGGCGTTGCTCTGGGTATGGCCCTTGTGGCCACCCAACGCCGCCCTGATCTTGGCGAGGTCATCCTCACCGTCGTCGTAACCTCCACCGTGCTCTTTGAAATCATTGGGCCGGTTTTGACGCGCATTGCTCTCGTTCGCATGGGGGAAGTTCCCAGAGGGTAGGCCTATGATTCTCAAGATTCACGTTCGTGAACAAGGGAGCAAGCTCAGCATGGTAAAGCCAGCCCAGGATTGCACGGGTCACCCAGTGAACATGCGGTAGCCACCATGAGGATGTCCTTATCCAAACTCATGTCTGATATCGCCTCCAGGAAATGCGGCCTCTCGGCGCCGTTTTTCGTAGCGGTTGATTTTTTCTTTTCTCTCAACTATTCTGCAAACAAGATATTGTGAAACTTATACATTCAGAGGGCCCTTTTGTCCGTTTGAGATCAGCACGGGGCCTACGCTACAAGAGGGTTCATGAGATGGCACGAAAGACCCGAGTCGCGCCTTGCTGCATAAGCACCCTGTAGGGACCTGCCGGAGTTGGAAACAGCTCTTGCCAAGCGGGTCATTGCCGTGCCTGAGCGACCAGCGTGTAGGTCGGCTGGAGGGAAGCCATGAAAAGACTCACAGCAAAAGATGTCATGAATCGGGAGGTTTTATCCGTTGGACCCGACTGGCCCATTGACCGATTGGCTGATTTCCTTGTTGAAAATTCTATTTCCGGCGCCCCGGTAACTTCCGAGGACGGAAAATTGGTCGGCGTCGTCTCGTCGACGGACATCATTCGACAAGAATCTATGCCCGGAAAAGAGCTCCTATCGCACAGGTCACCTGATTACTACCTTCACGAGCTCGAGCATCAGTACGCTAAGGAGGAAATGAAATCATTTCGCGTCTCTGACATGCCGCTCATGAGCGTGCGCGACATCATGACACGCAGGATTTTCAGTGTGAATGAAGACACCGAGATTCAGCAGGTGGCTGATTCGATGATCAGGGGCCGAATCCATCGGGTCTTTGTCACTCGGAAGGGGAAGTTGACGGGGATTATTTCAGCTCTCGACATGCTGCAAGTGATACGGGATCTGTGATCTCGAATCATTTTCTCTGGCAAACCCCTTTCGACACCATCCGCTCGCACGCTCCTTTGCCCAGTTGCCCTCTTTTGAAATGAATTTAAATGGAAATGAATCATGTGTATGGCTTCGTGCCATGTCAACACTTTTGAACGTTACCAATTTCTTGCAGCTTGTCCGAATGAAGTGGCGATCCCGTTCTAGCGGAGTTACAGGGAGGCTTATTGCGATCATTCGCTTCTAGATGAAGGAAAGGGCGGAAACGGAGGTTCGAGAAATCATGGAAATTGACGATAAAATCGTAGATCTGCGCAGTGACACGGTGACTAGTCCAACACCCAGCATGCGTGCCGCCATGGCCCAAGCTGAGGTTGGAGATGATGTCTACGGTGAAGATCCAACAGTCAACCGACTTCAATCCCTCGCCGCAGAGATGACCGGCAAAGAGGCGGCCATCTTCGCCGCCAGCGGCACCCAGACTAATCTGCTGGCATTATTGAGCCACTGTGAAAGGGGTGACGAGTACATCGTCGGCCAACAGGCACACACTTACCGGTTCGAGGGCGGGGGTGCGGCGGTGTTCGGTAGCATCCAGCCCCAACCCCTAGATTTTAGAGAGGACGGCACACTGGATCTCGATGAAGTGGCTCAGGCGATCAAGCCGGATGATTTTCATTTTGCGCGTACACGCCTCCTCTGCCTTGAAAACACCCAAGCTGGGAAAGTTCTGCCCAAGGATTACTTGGAGCGGGCTTCAGCCTTTGCCAAGCAACACGGACTCTCAGTGCACCTTGACGGTGCACGCGCCTTTAACGCTGCCGTGAAACTTAACGTCCCCATAAAGGAAATTGCTCAACATTTCGCTTCTATCTCTATCTGCCTGTCAAAGGGACTCGGTGCACCTGTCGGTTCGCTTCTCTGCGGGGGTCCGGAACTGATTGCGAGGGCGAGACGTTGGCGGAAGGTCCTCGGTGGCGGCATGCGCCAAGCAGGGGTTCTAGCTGCAGCCGGTATTGTTGCCCTCATCGACCATGTGGAAAGGCTGGCCGAAGACCACCATAACGCTAGGCTTTTGGCCGAGGGTCTTGCCCAGATCGAGGAACTGGACATAGACCCGACAGAGGTTCAAACAAACATGGTCTTCGTTTCCATCGACAAACCCCGTTTTTTGGCTCTTCAGGAGGACCTCAGAGGGCGTGGCATCTTGATCGCCGGGCGCGACAAAATCCGCCTCGTGACCCACTTGGACGTGACTGCCGATGATATAAAGACGACCATTGACGCGTTCAAAGATCACTTCAAACGAATGAAAACCTGAAGACGCCCAGGGAAGATCTGAAAAATCTATCCCATGTTTTCGCGTTCGCGGGATGCCCAAAAATGCTTCCCGAATCCCGCTTGTCCTCCCCCGCTGGCTCATGCCTTAAGCCCTTACGCCCTCGGGGATTTTGTCTTGACACCTGCCCCCCTTTTCCCTACGATCAGTCTGTGCTATAGAGAAAACTTTGTGGCTACATCTGTTCTCCCCATAACCCGCTGGCAATTGTCATGGCCCGTGATCAGAAAAGCCCTCCAGTGAAGAAACGATGTTTAACGGATGGGGAGTCTCAGTACCCTGATGACGCTTTTTTTTGAGCAGCTTGTGCCGAAGGTGTGCGCGAGCAGATCCTCAACCATTAGCCCCATGCTTCTCATCAATGATGGTTCAAGCATCGAAGCCAACAGGAAATAACTTGGATTCGGTCTCTGAATTAATTCCTTTTTCCTAAAGAAAGGAGGGTGTTATGAAGAACAAGGTTTTCTATCTCTCAATTATCCTGCTCGTTTCAGCCCTAATGATAGCCGCTTTTGGGGTGGGCGCCGTCACTGCAGCAAAGAAAGGGGAACCCATCATTGTGGGAGCCCCTGTTCCAAGGGCGAGTGCTTATGGACAGAACGGGGAACGCGGTTTGATCATGGCCGTTGAGGAGATTAATGCGGCCGGTGGCGTGAATGTCGGTGGCATCATGCGCCCCATTCAGCTTGAAATCATCGACAGCCGTGATGAAGAACCTGGCGTGCCGACCAGTGAAGTGCTGCTCGCCATCGAAAAGCTCATATTACAGAAAAAAGTAGACGTGGTCGTGGGCGGACCCTGTATGTCCGAGTGCAGCATAGCCGCTATGGATCTCTTCGCCAGATACAATACCGTGGATATCGTATCCATCGGCACCTACACGCCGACATGGGACAAAAAGGTGGCCCAAAACAGGAAAAAATACCAACACTCCTTTAGAGAAAGCGGCAGTGTCAAGTGGTATATCAAAGAGGCCATTGATCTGATGAGCCAGATCAAATCGCAGTATGGCTTCAATAAACTATTCGTATCCATAGATGACAGCCTCATGTGCCGGAAGGCCGCGGGCATCGTTGAAAAATTGGCCGCAAAGACAGGCTGGGAAATCGTCGGTCATGATAAGCATCCGATCGGGACGACCGATTATTCTGCTGCATTGAGTGACTGCAAGAAATCGGGTGCCCAATTGCTTTTTATGTGGGCCTACTCCCCGGAAACATCCATTCTGATAAAGCAATGGGCAGACATGGAAGTCCCCGCCCTGCCGGTCGGCTTCATCGGCGCTGCTGAGGACCCCGGTTTCTGGAATGCGACCAATGGAAAATGCGCGTACACCATTGTCACGCTCTCCGAGACGGGTTGTGTGCCCACCAACGCAACGCCTAAGGCCATGCCATTCTATAATGCCTTCAAGAAAAGATGGGGCGTAGAGCCCCGCAGTACGGGGTGTGTCAGTGCCTATGAATCCATTTATGTGCTGAAAGATGCGGTCGAAAGGGCCGGAGGTGTGGATAGGCTTAAACTGATAGCAGCGCTTGAAAAAACCAACCTTCCCGCCGTTCGAGGGACCATCCGGTTCGATGAGAATCATCAGATCGTCTATGGGTATGATCCCAAGACGAGTGTACTGGGCTGCTGGGTGCAGTGGCAGGAGGGTCAAAGAGTCCAGATCTTTCCGGAGGTGGCCGCCACCGGAACGATCAAGATGCCGCCCTGGTTGAAGTGATTTGACGGCTTGACACGGAGCAAGCTCCTCATTTCCTTGAGGAGCTTGCTTTCATTTCCATCAAACCACATTTGAAGCATGTAAGCTTATGGATGTTCTCATCTATGGCACCGTGAATAGCGTCATCTTCGCCCTTATCGCTGTAGGCTTCACTCTCGTTTACGGAGTCGCCAGGGTGCCCAATTTTGCACACGGCTCCATCTACGTCCTGGTGGGCTTCTTGACCTGGAGTTTTGTCAACGACCTGAAGTTAAATTACGCCCTGGCTATCTTCCTTTCCCTCCTCATCGCTGCCGTGATTGGTCTGATCATCTATCGTTTCATACTCATCCGGTTGAGAGGCTTGCCCACATCAGAGATCATCGCTTCCTTCGCGGTGAGCCTCATTATCTTGGAAGGCCTCCGAATGCAAGGGATTGCCGGTTTCAAGGGGTTTATCGGGCCTTTCTACATGCTTCAACCATTTATTGAAGGCAAAATCAACATCCTCGGCGTATTCGTAGACTACCAGCGGCTGATCATCATAGGCACAGGGTTCGCTGTTGTCGCCCTGTTATGGCTCTTCACCCACCATACAAAGATGGGCCTCTCTCTCAGGGCGATCGCCCAGGACGAGCGGGCTGCCATGATGCTCGGTGTCAATTCTGATCGAACAGCCATGATATCCCTCTCTATCGGTTCTGCGCTGGCAGGACTGGCTGCCGTGATCATCCTTCCCCTGGGCAATGTCACGGCTGAGGCGGGGTACAGAGTGCTCATCTATGCCCTTGCCGTTTGCATCATTGGCGGGCTCGGAAGTTGGGCCGGGGCCGTATTGGCCTCTTTCGTGATCGGCTTTGCCATGAAAATCAGCACGGCGCTCTTCGGCGCTGTCTGGGAATCGGTTGTGCTGGTCGGAACCATTATCTTGATCCTCCTGTTCAGACCCTCAGGGCTTTTGGGCAAGCAGAAGGAGCTGGAGGAAAGGGTTTAGATTTGGCTGCAAGAGAACGCCGGAAAAAACGATTAGACAGGAGCATCAGGGTACGCACTGACGGCCTTTACGCCCTCTCCTCATGGAGCGACATGGCTTATCTTCTGGTGCCAAGAGTCGTCCTCATTGGGGGTCTCCTTTTACTTCCCCTTGTTTTGGACATGTACTGGCAAAGGGTTCTTTGCTCTGCGGGCATCTACGCCTTGTTGGCTTTGGGTTTTGACTTCCTCGCCGAATATGCCGGCCTCGTCTGCCTGGGTGGGGCCTTTTTTATTGGATCGGGCGGTTACATCTCGGGGCTCTTGAATCATCATCTCGGGTGGTCCCCGCTCTTCTCTATTCCTACCGCAACCGTAGCTGGAGCCGTGATCAGTACTTTTGTCCTGCTTCCATGCCTTAGATTGCGGGGCATCTACTTTGCGATTATCAGCTTTATGTTCCCCCTGTTTGCGGTCTACATCATTATCGCACTTAGCCTCTTCGGAAGCACCGAAGGCATCAGTGCCCTGGCTACCTTCCCCAACATATGGGTCGATACTTACCTGATTCTGGCCGTCGTTATCCTCTCATTATTTGCGGTTCGAAGACTGGTCAGCGAGGACATCGGCATCATCCTGCGCGGTATCAAGGACAACGACCAGGCGGTCAAGGCATCCGGGATCAGCATCACCGCCTACAAGACCAAGGCTGTGTTTATTGCAGCACTAGTCGGTTGTTTTGGCGGGGCTTATCTATGCCACCTTTACGGCTGGCTGGGCTTGTCTCTTTTTGCCCTGGATTTCTCCATACTGCCCATTGCCGCAACCGTGATGGGGGGCATGGGATCTTTAGTGGGTCCCGTGCTTGGAGCCTTTATCCTGACCCCTATGTCCGAGGCCTTGCGCGGCTTTGGCCAGCTCAGGGTCGTCCTTTACTGTCTGATCCTGATAGCGTTCATGGTTTACAAACCTGAAGGTCTCATGAATGTCCTTCAGCGTAAATACCATCAATTCGAGTCCTGGGAAGAAGTGTAGACATGGCCGAGAAATCCCTTCTCGAGGTCAAAAACCTATATAAAGCCTTTGGCGGGCTCCGGGCAATTATGAACCTAAGCCTTGCTCTGGATGAGGGGGAGGTCCTTGGCATCATCGGACCCAACGGTTCTGGAAAAACGACGCTTGTGAATCTGATCACCGGATTTGTCAAGGCGGACTCCGGTAAGGTTTTCTTTAGAGGGAAGAATATCACGGGCGTGCAGCCCCACAAGATTGCCAACCTCGGGCTTACAAGGACCTTCCAGATCATGAGGCCCTATCACAGCCTGTCTGCATTTAAGAACCTCATTGTTCCCTTGAACTCACCTCGAGTCTACCAGACCAGAGGCGGGAAGCTTGGGGATAGGGATGCCGTGGCCATCGACATTCTTGAAGAGGTCGGTTTTGAACGCGATGCCCGAGTACCATACAAAATAGCTGGTTCGCTTCCTCTCGGATATTTGAAACGGCTCGAACTTGCCAGATGTATCGCCTTGAGGCCGGAAGTGATCATCTGTGATGAAATTTTCTCGGGACTCAGCATGTCTGAGATCACATCCCTGATTCCCCTCCTTGAAAAGCTGCGGATGGAGGGCATTACATTGATGATGATTGAACACAGGTTGAGAGAGCTTTTCAGGTTGACCGACAGGGTAATCGTCATGAACTTCGGTGAAAAGATCGCTGAAGGGCTCCCCCAAGAGGTGCTCGAGAGCCAAGCCGTCAAAAAGGCCTATCTGGGAACGGAGACCGCGTCATGACCATCCTCGAAATCAGAGATTTGATGGTTTTTTATGAAAACGCCATAGCGATCAACAATGTGAACCTAGAATGCCAAAAGGGAGAGATCACCGGTGTGTTCGGGGCCAACAGCGCCGGGAAATCAACCCTCATGTACACCATTTCGGGTATCATTTGGGATGTTGAGAGAAAGGAGAGAATGAGAGGTGGGGAGAGGATAACCGTCCTCGGAAGCATCATGTATAACAGCATGGAGGTTATCAAAATAGAAGCGAGCGAAAGGGCCAAACTTGGAATTATCCTCTGCCCCGAAAGACGCCGCATTTTTCAGGAAAGCAGTGTCATGGAGAATCTGAAAATAGGCGGCATCCTTGCAACCAGGGAACAAGGAAAGAAAACCCTTGACTATGTTTTCACCATTTTTCCTGCTTTGACAAAAATGAAGAAGAGAGAGGGCGGCTTCCTGAGCGGCGGTGAACAACAGATGCTTGCGATCGGGAGGGCTCTGATGGCCCAACCCAAATTATTGCTCCTTGACGAACCCCTCCTCGGACTGAGTCCCATTATGGAAGAGATGCTGGTTCAGGCGGTGAAGGATATTAACAAGGAAACGGCGGTCAGTATATTGATCGCCGAGCAATATGCCAGGCCCATCCTGCCCATCGTCCGGTACGGCTACGTGCTCGAAAATGGGGGGGCTGTCCTGGAAGGGACCTCTCAGGAGCTCATGGACAACCCGGATGTCAAATCCGCCTATTTCGGGCTCTAGGAGAGCGTTTCCTTATTAACATGTCATTTTGAAGGCTAAGACGTGAAGATGAGAATACTCATTTATTTATACCTGGCCCCCTATTATCCCGAATTCACCATCAAGTGAGTTTTTCAATCCATCTGCAAAATAAAACGTCCTCAAAGACATAGCTTTTTTGTTCTTTTCTCAGAATCCCTTTTGAGCAGAGTGCGCTCAGGCTTTTTGCAACGTTGGAAGCGGATTCAAGGTGGAAGCGCCGGATCGTTTCCTTTGACGTGAGCGGGCGGCCTTTGAGCATGGCAGCCGCTTTAACCGTTTTTCGCTGATGCAAGGTAAGCCCCTCCCAGATCGTCAAATAAGCAGGTTCCGGTCCTCGGAGGATAATGGACACGGCTTCTGCCACATGATCTTCCTTAATCTGGGACACCCCCTGAAAATGATCCCAGAGATAAAAGGATAGAAGCTGGACATAATGGGGCACGTTTTCAGATTCCATGAAGATCCGTTTCACGGCTGCAGGGGAAATCTCCTTCCCGGATTTGACGAACTTGCCCTTAATAAAAGTGCTGAACTCTTCCTCAGGAATCTTGTCCAGGGTCATCAAGGTTCCCATCTGATAAAAAGGGCGGGTTTGTGCGGACACCATATCAATGAGCATGTGAGATTTGCTTCCGGCAAACAGGTAACTCACATTTGTATGGTGCTGGATTGCTGCCCTGAGCTGTCTTTCCAGGACCTCGCCGCCGAGTCGAGTAATTTCCTGAAATTCATCCAGAACAACCACGAACCGCTTTCCCTGAGTCTTGGCAATTTGCTCCGGCAGATGAAAGATTTCTTTTGCCGCTTCAGCTGGGCTCTCTCTGGAGATATCCAGTGAGATTTCAGGATTCCCACTCGCGTCGAAGCCGAGACGGGGCCTGAGCCGGGGTAGGATTCCTATATTGACGAAATATGGTCCAATATGCGGTTTTGGATAATTCAAAGGTGGGATAACTCAATGAACTTAGCTTTATCAAGGTAGAAATGCCAAGGCAAGAAAGAACCCCCGTCCTGGATTGCCCGGGCGGGGTCTTACAACAAGCAAAACAGATGAAATGCGTTAGCCCTCACAACATGGCCAACCCTTTCATCGGGTTTTCTGGTCAGAGTCTTTCTTGCTTCTCCTTTCTTCAAGTTCATACTTCAGCGTTTTGACCTCACCATCAATGCCGCCAAGAAGCGCTGTTCGACTCCTTTCCAGAACCTTCTTTTCCATCCTCTCCTGTGACTCCCTTAGCCGATCCATCCCTTTTCCAACCTCTTTCTCCCTGAACCGTTCACGCGCATCGTCGATCAATGTGAGCACCTCTCCAACCCTCTCATCCCTGATCCTCTCCATGGCATTCTCCATCTCATCAGCGGTCGCTCTAAGCACCTTGCGGGTGTACTCAACCTCCTCAAGCAATTCTACCAGCACTTCCCGTGCTCGACCGATCTTAATGCCGGGATTGATCTTCTTTTTCTTGGCCAGTTTGAGGGCCTGTTTGACAGCCTTGCGAGCCTCTCTGATTTTCTTTCGGGCGATTTTTCCTTTTTCAAAATACGCTATGCTATCCTCAAGCAAAAACTCATGAAGCTTGATCAGGCCGTAGGGCAACCCCTTTTTCCTATATCCGTGTAAAAAGAACATATGCAACGCTCCCGTCTCAATTAAGGCCAAGACGCTCAATTGGGTGTGCCTTGTTATTGGTTAACAAATAACTGATAATACTTAATTGAGCAAAAACTCAATTAGGGTTAAATATTGTAAGCTTTTCGTTGTCAGCGATCACAAAAGGCAAATGTTTGAGATCCCGTGGTCCTCCCACAAAGGGCCAGCAAAAAAAGGACGCCTCTATGATTCCACACCCAAAGGCGTCGCTAAAACAGTCCATCGGCAGCCCGGCGATCATAGCCCTCTCGGCTTTAGACCCGTGGCTTTGCGCCACCGCCTTTCGGCGGGTTTGCCCTTTCCTCTTCTATCTATTTTCGTAAGGCATTATAGGGCAGATGCATTCGTCTGTCAAGCAAGGGATGCCCCCTGATGCACCATCAAGGCACCATCTCCCCGCGGAGACGGGATTTCGCAAAGCTCAACTTGCACGTAATCCCTTGCTGGTGATCAGGAATCGTTCGCAATACGCCAATCTCACGGATCATACCTGAAATCCTCTAGCTCTCTACCCGATTCCGGCCTGTCCTCTTTGCCTTATAGAGAACCTTATCCGCAGCTTTCAGCACCTTTTCAGGGGTCGTGAGCTCTTTCCCGGTTCCTGCGACACCGATACTCACGGTGATCTTTACCTTTTGCTGACCCCGTGATTTGCTTTTGCCCCTGTCTTCGGAGGTACCCTTCCGCCGGCCTTTTCCACGAACAAAGAAGGGGGTGGACTCCACGATCTTTCGGTAGACTTCCAAATGGGGCAAAGCCTCTTCAGTCACCTTTCCCGGGAAGATCGCTGTAAATTCCTCGCCACCGTAGCGAAAGA
>JASFTV010000033.1:0-16875 GCA_050050615.1 Desulfobacteraceae bacterium | reverse complement strand
CCTCTTGCAGTTTCTCTTTGACGGCTGGATCCTTTACCAAGACCACTTCCCAGCATTGCGTGTTCGCCCATGACGGGGACCATCGGATCGATTCAAGGATCTGGTCCATATGTTCTTGCGGTATCTCATTCTCCTGGTATCTGCGGATACTGCGTCTGCCTTTGATAATGCTCATCACCTCAGCCATAACTACTCCTCTCTGTTTTGAATTCATTGACCGTAGCCACAGCGCAATGGTGCGTACTGCAAATACCGGAGAAGCGCAACGCTGTCAAGACAGAAAATGCGGCACCCAGAGAGAGGAAACAGAATACGGCTCGAACCCTATGTCGCTCAGGGCTTCTCTATGACCCCGTATTCTCTGGCCAGATTCTCATTGTAGATGGCTTTCCGTGATGGGCATTTCTGCCGAGGACAAAGCTGGCAGCTAAAAAAAGGAATTTCCGTGGGGAAATATATGCCCGACAAGGACTTGGCAGGCATCATGAAAAGATGTTGATTTAGTTTCACGCCGATCGAGGTTTCCACGTTGCCGAGTATTGAAAATAGCGGTCTTTGCTCTTCAATGGGCCAGTCCTTCAAGGAGCCTGGGCTCATGGTGGAGATGCCACGCAGGCCGAACTTAGAGCGGAATATATCTTCCAAGTGTTTTCGGGCCGCTACCACGGCCACATTTCCAATGATATCGAAAAAGTACTTATCTAACAAATCCGCATATCCCCTCGCCTTTTGTTCCAATTGGCCGCCAATGGTGACGACGTAGGGAAAAACACGTTCCACCTTATCCAGATGTTTTCGCAGGACCTTGCTCGTAAAGCGTACCCCGTCAATAATGATGGCATCCCTCAGTCTGGCCTCAATATAGCAGACCCCATACACCGCTCTTGCTGAAATCAGGGGTTGGGCAACCTCCACAAAGGCTTTAACCTTTTCCAGATCTTTTTCCCTTTTAATGCGGAGCCTACGCCTGATCTCCTCAAGGTCCAGACTTACGGGTATTTGCCTCAACATCTCCATGGTCGTGTAGAAACCGAACTGGCTGTCTTCATAGCTCAAGATCTTAACATTTATCCGCGGATTAATACCAAGCCCGCCCTGGCGCGATAGCACGAGCCCGTCAATTGTCTCTCTGCTATGAGGCAATTTGACCAGGCAAAATATCTCGGTTAGTGCCAGGTCTGGGCCAGGGTTTTTGGCGGAGCTGGGATGGCCTTTGCTCGAAAGGCGATATCTCAAGAAAGATCCCACTGCTCAGCCGGCCTATAGATATCGCCTTGAGGAGAGAGGCCATCCTGAGCAGACGCCTCGTCCGTCCTCCGCAGTAGCTTGCTACGGAGGATGGATCGGTTTGAGACGAAGCTTCGCTACTGCCATGTCTCAGAAACACTTTTAGTCATTTTCGACATGCCAGATGTTAGATTTGGCTGTTTGAGCGGCTAAGCTGTCCCACCATCGCAGGTACTTGAGAGGAATTCACTTAGCGGCATTTCACCTTTTTTATGAACCACTCGCAGATGATCCTTAGACCCCACTCTAAATAAGAGCTATGGTTGAGGCATGATTGTGAGTCCCGCATTGGGCGAGGTGAAGCAAGCGCATCCTTGCCAACAAATGTGAGTTTCGGAAGCAGGGAAAGACCACGGAGGGCTTGCTGATATGAATCCGTTAATTTCGAAAGACCTAGTCCATGGCGGCGACCACCTTATAACCCGCTTTTTCAAGGGCCTTCTTGATCCGATCGGTCTTGCAGGGAGCAAGACGGAAGAAGTAGGTTCTCTTTCTCGCACGTGGCATGGTCATCCCCACATTGATGACCTCACCCCCATGATCTTCAATGATTTGCAGCGCCTTTTTGAACAAGCCCGGATCAGTCCCAATCGCTACGTCGATGCGGGAACTGGCGTTAAGGATACCCATCATATCAATAAAGGCCCTCAAGAGGTCGGTTTCAGTAATAATTCCTACCAACTTCCGCTTTTTGACAACGGGCATCCCGCCAATCTTGTGTTTGTAAATGAGCTGTGCCGCCACTTCTACGTCACTGTCGGGATCCACTGTAATCGGATTCTTTATCATCAAATCAGCGAGAGAAAGCCCGGCCACCATGGAGGGAATAAGTCCGATCTTTAAATCCGCCAGCGTCACGAAGCCCTTCAGAATATTCCCTTTTGAGATGACAGGGAGATGCCGGATTGAATTGCTCTTCATAACCTCAAGGGCCTCCCTGACCGTGGCCTTTTCAGCTATGGTAATAGGCTCCGGAATCATCAAGGACTTGATTTTCATGATCTGTTCCTCATGGTTGAGGTTGAAAATCGGTGTGAAGGAATAAAATCGTTACACGATTTTATCTGACGCGACGTTATCGCTCCCATGCCGAAAGGCTAAAGTTTCTATCCCTGTACCCCGCTGACACGGGATCCCTGCCTGCTTCCCCGCGAACGGGATCCCTGTCTGCCTCAGGCAGGTCCGTTTCCCTGCGAGATGCAGGTCCACTTCGTTCCGACAAGCAGCGGGTAATTTAAATTTAGAAAAGCATAAGAAAAAGGGGGGCCAGTGTCAAGCGGCTGTTGCCCAAATCATCGCATGGGCTGTCATTCTGGAGGGAGGTCTGGGCTGGGTGTGTCGTTGGCTAGGAGGCTGAAACTGTTTTCCTGGGTCTTCAGGACCAGATTCTTCAAAGTTCTAAATCATGTCTTTCATGATTTTACCCTCCTTCATCACAAACAGAACGCGACGGAGACCGTGCTCGAACAAAGTGACATCATTGAGAGGATTTCCATCCAATACGATCAAGTCAGCCAGTTTTCCTGGTTCCAAGGTTCCGAGGCGATCCAAGAGGCCTATCAATTCCGCGTTCGTGCGGGTGGCCGAAACGATGGCCTCCATAGGGGTCATCACCTCGGACTTTAGAGCCAGCTCTCTCCCCTTCATGTGCTGGAAGGGGCCAATAATATCTGAGCCGGACCCAATCTTGACCCCTGCTCCATAGGCCATTTGCAATGCCTCTTCACCTTTGTGTCCCACCATGGCAAGCTTTTCCATGGTGTAGCGACCCAGTCCTTCACCGCCCGTTTTTCCCAAGATGTCGTAAGCGGTCAAGGTGGGGACGTAAAAGGCATCTTTTTCAGCCATGATTTGGGCGGTCTCAGCGTCCATCAGGTTGCCGTGCTCAATGCTGCGAACGCCGGCCTCAAGGCAATTCTGAACTGCCTTCGGACTGTATGCGTGGGCCATGACATAGGTTCCTGCCCTCCTGGCTTCCTCAACAGCTGCTTTCAGTTCCTCCAAGGAGAACTTGCATTGACCTGGTTTGGCTGTGTCGGATTCAGATTGAGAGACGACCTCCCCGTCCGCAAAGACCTTGATCTGATCCGCCCCCCGACCGAGGGTGCGGCGAACAGCTTCAGACACCTCATCCGGCCCGTCACAAACTTCCGGACGGATCCCGAGACTGTTGCGGGGCCTCGGTTCCTTAGGGGCCATATCCGGGTGATTCAGATTTCTCTCCTTTTGGGTCAACGGCGTCACGCTCAAAAACAAACGCGGGCCTCGAATGAGGCCCTGGTCAATGGCTGATCGAAAGCCCAGATCCAATCCTGCGGCGTCACGAAGCGTGGTGAACCCCAGATCAATATCTGTTTCCAAAGTCCTGGTGACCCGGTGAACGTAGACGGCGGGCGGCAGAGTCGCCGTTTTGCTCAGTAATAACTCGACGTTACCGGGATGCACGTGGGCGTCTATCAGTCCCGGCAAGAGGGTTTTCCCTCGCAAATCAATAATCCTGCCCTTTGGAAACCTGTGCCTCCTTCCCCCAGAAACGATCTCCTTGATCGTGCCGTCGGCCACGACCAAGACTGCATCCGGCACAGGATCGCCCCCGTTTCCGTCGATCAGAAAGGCGTTCTGAAAAATAAAGGTTTTGTTCATGATGGGTGTTGAGGGATTTCCTCGTTTCCAGAGTCTGGCTCCGGAACGTTACGCCCTTCTTTCAATTTTGGGATTCAGTTCCTCTCTGAGCCAGTCGGCAAAAAGATTGATGCCGACCACAAGAAGCACCAGAGCCGCACCCGGGAAAACGATCATCCACCACATGCCGGCATAGATGTAGTTCCTGCCGATGGCGATCATCATGCCGAGAGACGGTTCATTGATGGGTACACCCACGCCAAGAAAACTGAGGGTGGCTTCGAGCATGATGACAACGGCAAGATCCACGGCGACCACAACAAAAATGGGTGGGATCGCATTGGGTAGGAGGTGTCTCAAAAGGAGTCTCAAGTCGCCGGCACCGGTTGCTTTGGCTGCCATGATGTAGGCCTCCTCTTTGACCTCCAGGACACTTCCGCGCATCGTTCTTGCATAACGAACCCAATCTGCAATACAGATGGCAATGATGACAATAAAAACGCCGCGCGGTCCAAAAATACCAAGCATGAGAAAGGCCATGAGGGTGGTAGAAAAGGAGAAGAAGGTATCCGCAAGTCGCATCATGATGGCATCGAGCCATCCGCCATAGTAACCTGAGAGCAAGCCCATGACCACGCCGAAGGTGCCCGCAATGAGCACAACGCTAAAACCCACGATGAGCGAGGTTCTGCACCCGTAGATGATGGTACTCAGGATGCCCCGTCCCTGATCATCGGTTCCGAGAATAAAAGGGGCCTCACCCTCCTCCATCCAGATCGGTGGGGTCAAAAAATGATCCAGACTCAGCTTCTCCATGTCATAAGGGTTTTGAGCGGTGATCCAGGGGGCAAGCAAAGCCGCTATGATGAAAATCACCAGAATGACGCTTCCTACAATAGCGGACGGGTCATGCAGGTAGCTGTGAAGCATTCTGGATTTAATGCGTTTTTCAGCCATACCGGATCTTCGGATTAATGAGGGCGTAAAGAATATCCACGATGATGTTCAACGTGACGATGATCAATGCGGTCAGCATCACATACGTGACGACCACCGGCCTGTCTGACTCATACATGGATGTGAGCAGCAGATTGCCCATTCCCGGCCATTGAAATATGGTTTCGGTGACAATCGCATAGGCGATGAGTTCACCGAACTGTAGTCCTGTGATAGTGACCACCGGAATCATGACATTTCTCAGGGCGTGTTTGAAGATGACCTTTCTGGGCGGCAAGCCCTTGGCCCAGGCGGTCTTGATGTATTCTTCTGTGAGAACTTCCCGCATTCCAGCTCTCGTCAGGCGCAACAGCACCGCCAGTTGGTACATGGCCAGTGTAAAGGCCGGCAGGATCAGATGCTTCATGCCGTTAAAGGTTAGAAAGCCTGTACGCCAATACCCCAGCCGGACTGTCTCACCCCGGCCATAAGGCGGTAAAATGCCCAGGTAAACGGCAAAAACCATGATGAGCAGGATGCCGGTCAGGAAGGTGGGAATGGAAATTCCCCCTAAAGACCCGGCCATAATGAGCCGGTTTCGCGCTGCGTAAGGTCTCAGGGCGACCACGACCCCAAGGGCTACACCGATACAAAAGGCCATGCAGAGGGCTGTGGTGGCGAGTTCAAAGGTGGCGGGAAATCGCTCCAGGATGAGGCCCAACGCTGATATGCGACTCACATAGGATTTCCCGAAATTCCCATGGGCCGCGTTCCACAGGAATCGGGCATATTGAACGTGGATGGGCTTGTCCAGGCCCAGGGAACGCCGAACCTCTTCTCTCTGCTCGAAAGTGGCATATCTTCCGGCCATGGTGACCACAGGGTCCCCCATATACCGAAAGATAAAGAAACAGATCAGGGAAACAGCCAGGATGACCACCAGGCCCTGAAACAGTCGTCTAGCAATGTAAGTGGCCATGAGACGAGAGAATTCCCCCAGAATGGACTAGCCAGAAAGGTGGCGGTAAAGTTCGGTGCTTTTTTCAGTATCTTGTTGGAGCATTGGAGTGATGGAGTGCTGGAGTAAGGGATGTGCCCCACAAAAGCACTTCATGGCTCTTCAGCTCCATCAATCCTCCAACACTCCAATAGTCCAGTTTAGACGTCAGAGCCAGCCGACCCAGCTATAGCGACTGACAAGGCCGGACAGGCTACGCGCTGTGGCCACAGCGGCTTTGGCGCATCGGCGACTGTGGCGAAGTCGGCTACTCCAAGTTTAGGCTGTTCTCTTTTTTTGGAGGGTCGAGACCACGCTACCGCAGCCCCGACCCCCTCCACCCGGATGTATTATTTTGAGATTTCCTTGTAGACCAACCAGCGGTCCGGACGGGGACTGAATTTGACCCCCCTTCCTTTGAAAATAGCGTACAAATCTTCCTGATAGTGCAAAGGGATCCACACGATCTTATCGACCATGGCCATCTGGTTGAGTCGCTGCAAGGACTTTTTGCGTTCTTCCGGGCTTACGGTCGAAGCTGTTGATTCAAGCAACTTGTCGATGTCCGGATCACTATAAGCCGCACCATTAAGACCGCCATAGGCCTCTTCCCGAGTATGGGCGAGTTTGAAATAGGTTCTCCCCATGTCAAAGGTCCCGTCAAACCATCCAATCAGATAGAAATCCAGTACGCCTCTGGCCACTTCGTCGAAAAAGATGGACTTGGGTTTCACATCCAGTTCGACCTTGATACCCACCTTGGCCAGGTACTTGGCCACAGCCTCGGCAATTTGCTCATCCTGGACATAGCGGTCGTTTGGGCCCGAAAGGGTGACCTCAAAACCTTTCGGATAGCCTGCGTCCTTGAGAAGCTTCTTGGCCATGGCCGGATCGTACGGAAGGCGTTTCAGTTCTGGATTGTACCCAATCGTCGGGGGATCCGGAACCTGTGCAGCCGGTGCCGCGTGACCTCGCATGACCTTTGCAATGATTTCATCCTCATTGATGGCCATGTACATGGCTTTGCGCA
Source organism: Desulfobacteraceae bacterium (assembly GCA_050050615.1). Classification (GTDB taxonomy): domain Bacteria; phylum Desulfobacterota; class DSM-4660; order Desulfatiglandales; family HGW-15; genus JASFTV01. The sequence continues at coordinate 10,003 of JASFTV010000033.1, read as the reverse complement.
CACGCACGTCCGCCATGGGGCTCGTGACTTTGTTTCCCAGGGCAAGGAAAATGGAACGCCGGGCCGGGCGATTAATAATATCCAGCTTGGGATTCTTGACGATCTTGGCATAGAGTTCCACAGGAACGCCGCTCATCAGTTCAGCCTGACCCGAGACCAGTGCGGCAAACCGCGTTGAAGATTCCGTGATGGGGCGCACCTCCACCTTCTTGATGAGGGGTGCACCCTCCCAGTAACCCTCGTTCGCTTCCATCCGCACATAGGATCCCTTGACCCATTCCACAAACTTGTAAGCTCCTGTGCCTATGGGCCTGACCCCAACGTCTCCGGGGTCTCTTGCCTCCGTGGACTCCTTGTCCATGATGAAGACCTGGTGCATGTTGTTGGCAAACCAGGGAATGGGTTCCTTGGTTTTGATCACCACCGTGTAATCATCGATCATGTCGATGGACTCGATGGATTTTCCCGTGTTGATAAATTCAGAAACCTCGGGATTGCTGAGGCGTTCAAAAGAAAACTTGACATCTTGTGCCGTAAAGGGGTTGCCGTTATGAAACTTAACACCCTTTCTAAGATAGAACTTCCAGGTCAAAAGATCCGGATGCTCCCAGCGCTCAGCCAAAGCCGGAATCAATTTGCCCTCCGGTCCAACGCGCTGAAGCAACCCGTCAAAAAAGTTGGCCATGTATTGAAGGTTTGCGTCGGCATCGGAGCCATGTGGGTTCATCGTTCTCGGAGGCACGTCAATAGCCACCACAAGGGACTTCTGGGCCATAGTCTGCCCACTCAAGCCGAACAAGGTCACCATCAAGGCGACTGTGACCAGCAAAAAAAGGTTCTTTTTCATGGATTTCCCTCCTTTCTAGTGATTTCGGGTTAACCGGTTCTTAGAAAAACTCACCTCCTCTCACGCCTGGCGTTAACTGGATAAGATGCTGATCTCTCTTGCCGATAGATGACTTCAATCTACAATTGAAAGTCAATACAAATAGCAGGCGATATACCGCCCGTCGTCAATATCCTTCAATGGTGGTTCGCTCTGGTCGCACTCACCCTTTCTGTAGGCACACCGGGGATGAAAATGGCACCCCGAAGGCGGATTGATCGGGCTGGGCACATCCCCTTTCAAAATGATTCTCTCCTTCTTTGCTTTCGGATCAGGCACGGGAATTGCCGACAGCAGGGCCTGAGTATAGGGGTGTTTCGAATCATTGTAAATATCCTTGTAAGATCCCATCTCCACGATTTTCCCAAGATACATGACCGCTATGCGATCACAGATATGTTCCACCACAGCCAGGTCATGGGCAATAATGATATAGGAAAGCTCGAATTCCCCCTGGAGATCAATCAGCAGATTGATGATCTGGGCCTGGATGGACACATCCAAGGCTGAAACCGGTTCATCCCCGATGATGAGCTGCGGGTTCAGGGCTAAGGCTCGTGCAACCCCGATTCTTTGTCTCTGGCCGCCGCTGAATTCATGAGGGTAACGCCGACCCTGCTCCGGCGTGAGGCCCACCTTTTCCAGCAAATAAGCGATACGATCCTTCCTTTCACTGCCTGGGTACACCCCATGGATCTCCATCGGATCATTGAGGATCTGGTTGACCGTCATCCGCGGATTGAGGGATGAGTAAGGGTCTTGGAAGATCATTTGGATCTGTCGTTTTAGGGATCTTAATTGGGCCTTGCCCATCTGGGAGACGCCCATTCCCTGGAATCTCACCTGACCATTCGTTGGCTCTATAAGCCTCAATATGGCAAGTCCTGTCGTGGTCTTCCCGCATCCACTCTCCCCCACCAGCCCGATGGTCTCCCCTTTCCGCAAGGTGAAAGAGACCCCGTCAACAGCGTAGACGTAACCCACAGTCCGTGAAAAAAGCCCTTCCTTGATAGGGAAATGGACCTGTAAATCCTCAACCGAAAGCAGTTCTTCCAAGGCAACCTTCCGTTAACAGTTTTTTACCCTATCCCAGGAGAAAAACCTCTTGGTTCAAAGCGACATTCGGCCCAGAGAAAAGCTCACGGAGTAATGGAGTATTGGAGTGATGGAGTATTGCAAAACGGGGAACAAAAAGCCTTATGCCGCCGCGCGCCCTTTGCTCCAATACTCCACCACTCCAGCCAGCCGCTGTCATGATAAACTGACCTCAAACACGAGCGCCACTAGACCAAAACTCCCGTGAGCTGGTTTGCCAAATCTTAGTACAGCCAGCACCGAACCGAACGACCTCCGCCTATGTCAACAAGTTCGGGCGGTTTTTCCTGACACACTGTCATCCCTTCGGGACAGCGAGGATAAAAAGTGCATCCTGGTGGTAATTCATACAGACTTGGAACAATGCCTGCGATCTCCTTGAGGCGCTCGCGTCCATGTCTGGACCTCTCACCCAGCTTTGGAATGGACTTGAGAAGCCCCTGGGCATAGGGATGTCTGGGATCTTCAAAAATGGCGTTTGCTTCCCCTTCTTCCACCACTTTACCTGCATACATCACCACAATCCGCATGGCAATCTCAGCAATGACACCCAAATCATGAGTGATCATCATAATGGCTGCATCGTAATCCTCCTTGAGCTGCATCATCAGATCAAGGATTTGGGCCTGAATGGTGACATCCAGGGCAGTGGTCGGTTCATCCGCAATGAGTATTTCCGGATTACAGGCAAGGGCCATGGCGATCATGGCTCGCTGTCGCATGCCCCCTGAAAGCTGATGGGGATACTCATAAACCCTTTTCTCCGGCGCAGGAATCTGGACCTTCCTAAGCATCTCAACCGAACGTTCCCAGCTTTCTCGCTTGGAAAGCCCTTCATGAAGCATGAACATCTCCGAGATCTGATTTCCAATAGTATAGACGGGATTCAGAGAAGTCATGGGTTCCTGGAAGATCATAGAAATTCGATTCCCTCGAATAGACCTCATCTGCTCTATCGTGAGTTCGACAATATCCGTTCCGTGAAAAAGTATTTTCCCATGCACAATTTTGCCGGGTGGACTTGGGATGAGTCGCATGACGGATTGGGCGGTGACGCTTTTCCCGCAGCCAGATTCACCAACAAGACCCAGCACCTCCCCTTTGTTGAGGAAGAAGGACACATCGTCCACAGCTTTGGCAATACCCTCAAAGGTGTAAAAATAAGTCTTGAGCTCTTGCACCTGAAGGAGATGGGAGGCGCTACTCATCTTATCAATCATCCTTACTCACAAATCTGGGGCACCTTAGCCTGGGCTATATCGGCCTTCTATGTGAGTCTAGAAGGGCTTCGAAAACAGATCCTCGCCACATGAACAGCAAACAGATTCTCTGGCGGTTCGATTCTAAGTCTCTATCATTCTTGTCTAAAAACGAATCGGTGCTTCCTGCGAGGCGTGCTCATGGAAACCTGAACTTCGGGCGCCGGGGGTGCCCTTCCCCTGTGAATATCTACTGAATTTCCGCCTTCACTCGCCTCATGAACTCATCAAGAATGCGATAGAGTTCATAGACGCTTTCGATGTTGACATGTTCTTCTTCAGAGTGCGCACTTTGATCACCATCTGCGCCCCATACGATTCCCTTGGTACCGTGCTCCTTAAGGAATCTGGCGTCACTTGCACCGTGTTCGAAGCCAACCTTGGTCTCTTTTGAAACGTCCAGAAGAAGATTCAGATAGGGAGAATCCCCCCCATGGAACAGGGGCTCTTTTGCTTCGACCAGGACCTCGCTGGTAATATCCCTTCGGATCTTTTCGATCAGTTCGTCCACATCGTCATTTTCTGTATAGCGGATGTCAAATACAGCCTCAGCGTAGTCCGGCACCTGGTTGGCTGATTTTCCGGCGTGTATGATGCTGAAGTTCATGGTTCTATGCCAGTGCTCTGGGGTCGATTCCTCAAAGAATGGCTTTATCTTCAGGTAGTCATTAACCAGCTTTTCAATCGCATTTTCGCCGAGCCAGGGCCTTGCTCCGTGGGCCGACTTCCCTCTGCTGATGAGCTTGAGCCGGAGAACCCCCTTCTCTTTTGAAACGATTTTTTCGATACCACCGCCATCTAAGGCGATACAGAATTCAGTTTTGATCTCTCTGAGCGCCTCTCTGGCTCCCCTGTGCCCACCGATCTCTTCGTCGCCGGTGATCAATACGCCGAATGGAAGTTCCTCTTGACCTTTGTTTCTTTGGCGAAGCGCCTCAAGATGTGCTTTCAAAAGTACCAGCGACAGGGCAACAGCATATTTATCATCAAGGCTGCCGCGCCCGTAAAGTTTGCCCTCCTCTTCGGAAGGTTCAAAAAGCTTGTCCGCACCATCAACGACATCGATATGGGACATCAACAAAACGGACGCAAAATTGTCTTGAGGAAGGGCTAAAATGGATGGCACATAATCCCTGTCAAGGCGTCTGCAATTCACGCCGGCATCTCTGAGATATTTCTCTATGAAGTTTGCACAAGCTATGATCTGCTCAGGTTGCGAGCGCATGGACCTGAATCGAATAAGGTCTTTGGTCAGTCGAATAATTTCTTCCATGGAGTGTAAGAGCCTCGATGATTTGAGCTGAATGTGGTGCCCTCTTCTTTCAAAAAAGGATGAGGAGACCGGTGATGCCTTGTCAAAGGATCTGACTCAAGAATAACTTTGTTCTCTCGTGAGTTGGGTTCTTAAAGAAATGCTCTGCCGTGCCCTCTTCGACGAGCTGGCCTTCATCCATGAAAATGACCCGGTCAGAGACTTCCCGGGCAAACCCCATTTCATGGGTCACCACAGCCATAGTCATGCCCTCACGGGCCAGAGTTCTCATCACGTCCAAAACTTCACCGATCATTTCAGGATCAAGGGCTGACGTGGCCTCGTCGAACATCATAATCTTCGGGTGCATGGCCAGGGCCCGGGCGATGGCGACCCTCTGCTGCTGTCCGCCGGAAAGCTGAGAGGGATAGACATATTCTTTTTCTAAAATTCCCACCTTACGGAGCAGCCTTCGGGCATTCTCGACGGCCTCCTGTTTGTCCTTTTTCCGAACCACGATTTGAGCTAGAGTCACGTTTTCAAGAACCGTCTTGTGGGGGAAGAGGTTAAAAAGCTGAAAAACCATGCCGATATCTTCCCGCATCTTGTTGATGTCGACTTTCTTGTCCGTAATGTTCACGCCGTCAATGAGGATATCTCCACTGTCTATCTCCTCGAGGCGATTCAGGCACCTGAGAAAAGTGCTTTTGCCGGATCCACTGGGGCCGATGATGACCACGACTTCGCCTCTTTCGATACGGGTTGAGAAATCGACGAGAGCTTTGACCTCCCTGCCGTCAGGCGTCTTAAAAGTCTTGTATACGTTCCTAGCCTCAATCACTGATCGCAAGCCTCCTTTCAATGTATTGGGTGCCCATGGACAGGGTGGCCGTCATGACCAGGTAAAGAAAGGCCACGGTAAAATATATCTCAAAAGCATAGTAAGTTCTTGCAACAGCCTGCTGCCCCTGAAACATGAGATCGCTCAAAGCAATGACCGAAACCAAGGACGAGTCCTTTATGAGTGAAATGAACTGTCCGGCCAGAGGAGGGATGATCCGCTTGAAGGCTTGAGGAAGAATGACATAGCGCATCGCCTCGGCGTACGACATGCCAAGGGACCGGGCTGCCTCCATTTGCCCTTTGTGGATGGATTGAATACCTGCGCGAACGATTTCAGCCACATAAGCCCCGGCGAAAATCGACAAAGCGGCTGTTCCCGCCGTAAATGCTGAAAGCCTGAGCAGAGACCCCACAAAGAAATAGATGATATAAATCTGGACGAGAAGCGGGGTATTTCGAATCAGTTCCACATAAGAGAGCGAGATCCCCCGCGTGACCGGTTCATTGGAAAGCCTGGCGATACCCACGACCGTTCCGATGATAATAGCAAAAAAGATCGAAAAAATGGAGATCTTCAATGTCAACATGAAACCGATCATCAGGATACCCATACGAAGACGCACTGCTGGATCATCGGCAGATTTCCCGCCATGATAAAAGAGCATCTCGGGAATTCTTTCCCAGTGCCATATGTAAGTGATCCCCCTCGTCGCAAAGAAATAGTAAGCAGATGCGACGATGATGCCTAAGACGCCCAAGGTAATAAGTGATCTCTTGCTAAAGCGCACGCCAAGCCTCCTCAATTTAAGTAAACAATCCAGACCCCGAGAGACTGTGTCGCCATGTCACTGCGAGAGTAAAATGACCGAAGCACTCTGACTTGCGAAAGCAAGTCATCCTGAGGCCCTCGCCAGGCGGGCCGAAGGGTCGCCTCGCACTAGACAGATCCCTCACTTCGTTCGAGATGATGCTTCGCATCGGATTGCCACGCGGCATTTATCCTGAGTGTATCGAGGGACTCGCAATGACCAAAAGGGATTGTGACACAGTCTCACAGAAGGTGGATTTTTTGCACCTAGTGAAAAGGGGGTGCCCGTCGGCACCCCCTTTGGTATTTTAGTCTACTGTCGCTTGGCCAGTTCGGCGACATAATCCACAAACCATTTCTGCTTCAATTGTTCCCACCGGCCATCTCCACGAACCTGCCTCAAAAAGTTGTTGAGGTAATTCAGGAAGTCTGGGTCTCCCTTGCGGATAGCCCATGCAAGAGGTTCAAAGGTGATAGGATCAAAAATGCCCACGGTCTTCTCCTTATACATTGCCGCAAAGACCCGAACCTGGGGTTCATCATAGATGAAGGCATCTGCAATCCCGTTTGCGACTTGGAGGGCGCCCTCAGCCTCCGTCTTGAAAAGTCGGCGGGTCGCCTTAGGAATCATTCTTTCGGCCGTGAAGGCCCCGGTTACGCCCAACTTGCTGGTGATAATAACGCCCTTCTTGTTGAGGTCCTTGTAGCTTTTGTATTTATCAACATCCTTTTTGTTAATGAGCAGGCATTGTCCAATGTAGTAGTAGGGTTCACAGAAGTTCACCTTGAGGTTGCGGCTTTGGAGTATCGTCATCCCCGACATGATGATATCAAATTTGTGTGTCATCAACGCCGGTATGATGCCCTCCCAGGCAGTGTTAATAATTTTGACCTTTTTTTCTCCCCCTTTACCAAAAATGGCCTTACCCAACTCATAGGCCATGTCCACGTCAAAGCCGACAATGTTACCCTTCTCATCTTGCATTTCAAAGGGCTGATAACCGGCTTCCAGACCGACCCAAAGCTCTCCGCGCTTCAAAATTTCTTCAAGGGCGGATGATTTAGCAACATCTTCTGCGGTAAGCGCCATGGCAGAGCCAAGACAGAGGGATCCAACAAACACAAAGGTCAAAAGTACGAACAGTAGCTTTTTCATTTTGAACTCCTCTCCTTGATTTGAATGACAAAAGGTAAGTTAGAGAATGTGGGCTTTGAAAACACCCACTCCGACAAAAATCCTTTCCTGTCACCTCCTTTCCTTCCTAATCCATAACAAATGGTGAAAAGCCTCTATTTTCAGCGAACACCTCCATACCTATTATCACATTTCTCGCCAAAAAAAACCGAAAACCCTTCTCTCATGCAATTTTAAACATTACAAAGAATTTCGCCCTAATGTCAATATTCTTCTTCTGTTGCGCTTGCGCCCTGCACCCCCACAAAAACGACGCGCCATTCACCCCCGCCCTTCCGGACGGGGCTCTCTGCCCCGGTTTTTGCAGAAATTAGCACCTTAAAATGGGTCGGGTAAGGCAGGTTGGGCCGCCACCCCCTTTGGCGCTGATTTCCTTGCCCACGAACTCGTGCACCTCCACGCCGGCCCGTTCTAGCCTCGCTCGCGTTTTGGGATTACCCGCGAGCATGATACACTTCCGGCGCGCCACAGCAAGGACATTGCATCCCATGGTTTCGAATTCGGAATCCGGAACCTCAATGAGTTGGATACCCCTTGAGAGCAGGAAATCCCGAAACAATACGGGCATCAAGGGGGAAAAAACAAGAGCAAGATGCCTGTCGATCGGGCTCAGAATCGACATGAGGTGGAAGACCTCATTCGGGCCCCGCCAGTGAGGCAAGGGAACCACGATCAGATCGCTGATGCCATCACCCACGAGATCTCTCAACTGCCGGATCCCTTCGTCATTGGTACGATAGCCTCGAGCAACGGCCAGGGTCCTCTCATCGATCCACACAACGTCCCCACCCTCGAGCCGCCCTTGGCCGGTAATGGCGCCATGGACTGGTACGCCCATAGCCTGGAATGCAGTCCCATGGGCGGCAGGTTCGTTCCTTCGCCCCGCTTTGCCCATGTTGCAAAGGATCATCCCCCTTTTGCAGACGATCGAAGCATCGCGCACGTAGATGGAATCAAGGCCAACGGTTTCATCCCTGGGCAGAAAGTGAATGTGGATACCGAAACCCTTCAGGAGTTCCACGAACCGATCGTATTCCTCAATGGCCCTGGCAAGGTCTGGTCGGCCCTCATAGTTGAGTTCTCGCCACTGTCGTTCGATAACTTGATCGCTTATGAAGGCGTCTCTTGGATGCTTGAGCGCAAGTTGCTTAATGGTTCCGACGTCCGATTGATACAGTTCAGGCACGCTTTCGTTCCCTCCCTGGAGCTAAGTCGCCCAAGTCCGCGTTGCTATGATTTCATTGCGAGCCTGCGACGAGAACTGTCGGCAAGCCGCTCAGGCAAAGTCTGAATAAGTAGGTCATCGAATTTATGAATCGAGGGACTTAGGACCGTTTTCGGATTATGACCTGGGGACAAAGCGTTCTGTTGGCCCGCCCGGTTCCAGCATCCGCGCGGCGATCTCTTTGAGAAGCTTGGCTGCAGCCACGGCCGTGATTCCCAAGGGATCTCGTTTCGGATTCAACTCAACGATATCCGCACCCAAGATCGGCATCCGCAAACTCTGAATCAGCGTAAGCACGTCGCGTGTTGACAGCCCGCCTGCTTCAGGATGGGAGACACCAGGGGCAAATGCTGGATCGAGTACATCCATGTCAAGGGAGAGGTAGCTCGGGCCTTCGAAATACAGGCTTTTCCCGAGCTGCCATTGCCTCATCTCAATCACCTCTACCCCGAATCTTTCGGCTTGCTTTCGCTGATGGGGATTCATCGTTCTAACCCCGACCTGAACCAAACGGACCGCGAAGTTCTCTTCCATGATTCTTGCAAATGGACAAGCATTGGCGTAACGGTTGCCCTCAAACTCATCGTAAAGGTCTGGATGGGCATCGAGATGAAGAATATTCAGCTTGTCATACTTCTTCCCGTACGCTTTCAAAATGGGATATGTCACGGCGTGATCGCCGCCTAGGGCGAGCACGAGTGTCTCCTTTTCCAGCAATTTTGCAATCGCCTTCTCAATTTGCTCGAGAGCGAGATCGCCATGGGCGAGCTCCATATCGCCGAGATCGAGGAAACGAGGATCGGCGCCGAGATCAATCTCACTTTCAGAGCAGAGGTTGGTTGAACCTGATTTCAAGGTCTCACGAATGTAGCTGGGTGCCAGTGCCGGCCCCTGCATGAACGAGGAATTTTCATCCCACGGCAGGCCAATGACAGTAACCATCCCAGGTCGCAGTTGGCTCAATGATTTCTCCAAGTTCTTCATCTTCTCTGGATTCCAGATCTCGTACCGCCTTGCAGGCACTCACCTCGAATGACGGCTTAAATGTGTGATGACACAGCCTCTTACACCCCCAGTCTAAGCGTGGTTCTTAACAGAGTGATATGAAGCGCTTAGGACGGATGTGGAGTATATGAGACGGGTATCGAGCTGTCAAACGAAAAGGCTCTTAAAAGATAGTGGATCCCAAATCCACCGTCTAATTCAGGTATCAAGTCTGAATCAGCAGAGTATACCAGCCGTGTCCGGTTAGAATTTTGCCCAAATCATCACGGGGGTGCTTGTGTGACGGCGCTGATCCCTTTTCTTACATTCCGAGGCTCCCGGCCTGGTCATTTCAACAGGTTACGGACGGGTGATGCCTCCCCCCTCCCTGTTCCCCTCGCCTTCGCTCGGGGCCAGGGGGTCCCCCATTCCATAACCTGTTGAAATGACGAAGGC
>JASFTV010000032.1:0-17198 GCA_050050615.1 Desulfobacteraceae bacterium | reverse complement strand
GACAGGCGGGCGGCGCGCGTCGCTGGATAGGTCGCGGGAGAGAGGTATGGGGCCTCAGCCACGCGAAGTCTTTTTAACGTTGCTAAATCTCTAGTCCTGCGAAGAAGCCCTCTTTTATCGCTTCCAGGGCATTCCGTGGTTCTTTGGCGTCCCCTATAACGATCATTTCAGGGATCAAGTCCTGGATTTCATGGGCAAGCCGGTTTTCCGATCTTGACCCAGCCGCAATAACCAGTGAATCAGCCGGGAGAAGATGATCGCCGTCCTCCTTTTCGATCCTTACCCCCTCGGCGTTAATCTCTACTGCCCTGGCCGCTGTTATGATTCTTACCCCAAGCCGTCTGAGTTCGGCCATAACGGTCCAGCGGGTTGAAGTGCCAATATCCTGACCCGCTTTTTTCATCATCTCAACCACGGTGACCGCCTTGTTTCCCTTGCTGGTCAAATTTTCTATGGTCTCCCATGTTTCCGCTCTGTTTGTCACCAAAAAATGGAGGACCTCAGGGGAGATCGTCCCCTGGTGGGCGAGGTAAAGGGCCGTCTCAAGCCCCACAGCATTGCCGCCCACAATGACCACCCGTTTTCCTACCTTGACCCTTCCTGACAAAACGTCCCATGCCAGGACGACTTTTTGGTCTTCAATGCCCACAATGTCAGGGAGAACAGGACCGGCACCGGCCGCCAGCACCACCGCATCAGGCGCCATCTCTTTGACGAACTGAGCATCCGCCTCTTTTCTGAGCACAATCTCAACAGAAAGGGCTTTCAGGTTATTGATGAGATCTGTAGCCGCAGTCACCAATTCCTTTCTGCCCGGGATATCTCGATTTAGGAGGAGTTGTCCTCCCAAGTGATCATTTCTCTCCACAAGGATGACATGGTGCCCCCGCTCTGCGGCTGTAGAAGCCGCTTTCATACCCGCTGGCCCTCCCCCAATCACCAGAATCTTTTTTGGATGGGTGGGCCTGGTACTCTCGGTTTCTCCTTCTATTCCCGCCCTCGGATTGACCAAACAGGTGACCGGTTTGAACCGGAACACGTTGTCAAAACATCCCTGGTTGCAAGCGACACAGCGGTAAATCTGATCCGTTCTTCCATCTATGGCTTTATCGGGCAGATCTGGATCAGCCAAGAGGCCTCTTGCCATGGTCACCATATCGGCCTCACCCTGGCGGATGATCTCTTCGCCAAGATATGGATCGTTAATTCTGTTACTGGCCAGCACCGGCACGGAGACAGCGGTTTTGATACCTTGGGCGAGATAGCTGAAGCCCTTGCGGGGAACAAACATGGTCAACTGAGGAATCCGTGTCTCATGCCACCCCCCTGTCACATTAAAGAGATCAATCCCGACCTTTTCAAGTTCCGAAGCGAAGATTCTGGCCTCGTTGTTGGTATTGCCTCCTTCCATGAATTCATTGCCTGCAAGGCGCATGATGATGGGATAATCGGGTCCAACGGCCTTCCTTACCTTTGCAACGACCTCCAACCCGAAGCGGATTCGGTTTTCGAGGGATCCACCGTAGACATCCTCTCTCAAATTGGTGATGGGGGAGAGGAATTGGCTGATGAGGTAGCCGGCACTGCCGAGGATCTCTACAGCATCGAATCCCGCTTCTAGGGCACGAACGGCCGCCTCTGCGAAACTATCCTGAACGGCTGGGATCTCCTCCAATTCAAGCGCCCTAGGCGTCTCCCCTGTGAATTTGGATCTCACCGCCGACGCTGAAAAGGGTTTTCTCCCTCCTATCATGGAGGAATGGGTATAGCGTCCTGCCTGATAGAGTTGGGCCGCAATCTTTGCCCCTCCCGCCTTTATAGCACGGGTCAGGCGTTCAAGGCCAGGAATGTAACGATCATCATTGATGCATATCATGCTTGGCATGCTGCCATACACATCAATGGGACAACCGCCTACAATGATCAAGCCAACGCCCCCGATGGCACGCCGCACGTAAAAGTCTATGAGGCGCTGCGTGACTTCCCCTTCTGGGGTGTAGCCGAGGTGCATGGCGGTCATGACAATTCTGTTTTTGAGTGTCATGCCGTTGATCGTTATGGGTGAAAATAGATTTGGGAATTCCATAGGATGCCCTCCCCTTGAGGTTTATTACAGGTGGGTGTGCTATTGCCCCCACTGCCTGTTCAGACCTGAAAATCCGGAGTCCCGCCGTATTGGAGTAACGGTGTGAACCCCTATTGGGATTTTTCGCCCTTGTTGCTTCCATGACTCTATCACGCCACAGAGGATTGCTAGGACTCTGAACCCACAAGTTTTTGGGTGTTGCTAAGGTCGTGGCCTTGCGCGCAGAGTGAGCTGTCGGACTACCTGAACTTCTTGGCGTATGCGGCGGCTTCAAGACCTGCAATACATCCCTGCCCCACAGCAAGGGCCATCTGCCAGGGAGGCCCGCAGATATCGCCAGCCGCATAGACGCCGGGTATGTTTGTTTCCTGCTTCTTATTGGTATCTATGTATTTCATATGTTCCGGGTCAAGAGCAACCCCAAGATTACCGGCGAGTTCAATAGCCCCTTTGGCTCCCAGTTCAATGAAGACGCCCTTCACGTCCAATCGTGTTCCATCGTCCAGCACGACCCCCTCCATTTGTTTTTCACCGAGGAGCTCTTTGACCCTACGCCCGTCGTGCATATGGACCGCACTCTCTCTAATTTGCTGTGCGAGGGCTTGCGTTCCCTCAAGCTTTTCACAGATGAGGTGCACCTCTTTCGTATAGAAAAGAAGGGTAAGGGCTCCGGTCAATGCGGCGCTTTCACAACCGACAACCGCAACAGCTTCATCTCGAAAGAAATTGGCGTCACAATCCACGCAGTAGCTCACCCCACGGCCTTGTAAATTCTTTTCTCCGGGAACATTGAGCTTGTTTCGGGAGATACCTAGGGCAAAGATCAGGGCCCTGCTTCTGAGGTTTTTTCCGCTTTCCGAGCGCAGGACGAACCACGAATCCTCGTGAGAGACCTCAACGGCGTCCTCCTCCAAGAATTGCGCACCGAATCTCTCGGCCTGGCTCTTTCCTTCCTTTAGCAGTGTCTCCCCATCTACTTTGGAAAGACAGCAGAAGTTTTCAATGTGGGCCCTGTAGAGGCTGCTTTTGTGTTGTCTTCCGAGGACCATTACGGAGACGTTTGCTCGGACGGCGTGGATCGCTGATTGGAGGCCAGCCGGCCCAGTTCCCAAGATGATCACATCATAAGATTCCTCTGTCATTTTTTCCTCCTTAAAAGCTTTTTATAGGCTTTCAAGAGATCCCCATGACCCGGCGAAACCAGGAAAGGGTTCTTGGACAAGAATGCGCACGCATTACGAATGAATTATCTCGTAAATGGCGGCGTAGTCTTTTTCACTGAATCCTTTGTCACATGCACGTTTCAAGAGCCTGCTTATACCCTCAAGCCCAGCTGTCTCAATATTCAAGGGTTTTGCTGCTTCAAGGAAAAGATCCACATCTTTGACCATATGTTTTGAAGGAAAATTGGGATCATCGAAGTTACTCTCAATCATGCGTTCCAATTTTTTGTCAAATGTGGGTGCGTAAAGCGCGCTTCCTCGTAGGATTCTCATGAAGAGATCCGCCTCAATTTCGCTGCGCCGGACAAAGGAAAGACTCAGGGCAAAGGCAGCCGTAAGTGATGCGATGAGTTGATTCAAGGCCAGTTTGATAGCTGCCGCCCGTCCGACCGGGCCTATGAGCAGAGGTTCAGGACCAAAGCATGTAAGGAAGCTTGAGAAACGATCAAATTGATCGGGTGATGCCCCCACCATGATAATGAGGCTTCCGGCACTCGCTTCAGGGATGCTTCCTAGGACTGGAGCCTCCAGATACTCACACCGGCATTCGGAGAGTTTTTCCTTGAGAGCCATACTCTTTACCGGTGATATGGTCCCCATTTGAATAACCGTGCGTCCTGACAAATGCGGCAGGGAAGTGGCTGAAAGAATCACATCACAAATCGCGGCGTAATCGCTTACCATCAGAATAACACATTCTGAGGCTCGAATGGCTTCGCCCGGGTTGTCTGCGACGCTTGCACCTAGGGATTTTAGGGGTGTTGTCTTTTCTACGGTACGATTGAACACAATCAACTCATGGTGGGCTTTAAGAACTCTTTCAGCCATGGGTTTGCCCATAAGACCAGTTCCGATAAACGCAATCTTCATAAAAATTACCCCTCATCAAAAAATGCTACAATAAACAAGAGACAATAAACAGGAAATCATGTCCTAGTTTTCACGGCTTTGTCATCCCATGCTTGCATGAAAAAATGTATTGACTGTTGACTTCTCCTGTGGGCCGGGCAGATTCATCTTTTTGCAAGGGCTTGATTTTGGATATCAACCCCACTGCTAAGAAGGTCAGGCTACACAATAGAAGCCACGCAAAACGATAATCAGCCAATTTATCAAAGATCCACCCAGCGAGGGTGGGCCCCATGATTCCCCCAAGAGATGCGGCTCCCATGATGATTCCGAGCATCTTACCAAAAGAAGCTGTTCCAAAGTATTCCCGAAGAATCGCCCCTCTCATAACCATACCGCCGCCAAAACCCGGTGGGAAAAGAAGGAGAAAGAGGAGGGCGAGCCAAGGGACTTGCGCGTAGCAAAAAGCAAAAACCCCTGTTCCCATAAGCCCGAAAGTTGCTGCGAGGAGATGTCTTTTGTCGAAGACATCCCCTAACCATCCAAAGGAGAACCTTCCGGTGATACTAACCAACGGAATGGCTGCTGCGACCAGCCCGGAGGTCGTTCTAACAACCCCAACACTGCTAAGATAGGGCATGACATGAATCACGACTGCGGTAACGGTCATCATTCTTATCGTTTCAGTGATATTTAGATAGAGGAAGGATTTGTGCCTAAGTGCCTCTTTGAAACCAATTTCAGAGCCTTTGCTCTGAACTTCATAGAAATAATTTTGGTCTCCTGACACATGGCCGTCGGCTACATAGCCGTATTGTTCTGGCTTGCTCCGGACGACAAGGGACAAAGGGATCCCGAGAGCCCACATCCCCAGCCCCAATATGATCAGGGTGGTTCTCCAACTAAAACGGTCAATAAATTCTACGATAACGGGGACAAGCAAGCCGCTGGCACCGAATCCCGAAGCCATGATACCAAGAGCTATCCCCACCTTCTTTTCGAACCAGTTCGCCACCGCTGTCATGGTTACGACGCTCGTACATCCGCCGGCACCGAGTGCAAGAAGCAAGAAGGAGGCATAAAACATAACCAATGATTGCGTCAGGCTCAGGGAAAAGAGACCAAGACCAATGGTCATTGTCCCGGCAAGGAGCAATTTTCTTGAGCCAAAGCGATCGACGAGGAACCCTATGATAGGGGCAAACAGCCCCATCTCAAGGCCGCGCAGGCTTGCAGCAAAAGAGATTTGTGTGTAGCTCCAGCCGAACGCCTCCTTGAGTGGCGAAATAAAGGCGGTCAGCCCATAGAATACAACAGCACCGACGTAGAGACTGAGAAGAAAGCAGGCCAGGACAACCCACCAACCATAAAACACCCTCTTGATCATGAACGTCCACCCATTGGTTTCGAAAGCCAAGCGTCCTCAAAGCTCATGAGCCCAGGTCAAGTTATTCTCTAGCATATAGCCGAGCTTTTTGAGAGGGTTGGGATTTCACTCGCCGATAATTTTTACCAGAACCCTTTTTCTTCGTCTCCCGTCAAACTCACCGTAGAAGATCTGCTCCCATGTTCCAAAGTCCAGTTTTCCGTCCGTGACAGCGACCACGACTTCTCGGCCCATGATTTGGCGTTTCATATGGGCGTCTGCGTTGTCCTCTCCGACGTTATGCCGGTATTGCGAGACGGGTTCATGGGGGGCCAGTTTCTCCAGCCAAACCTCATAGTCCTGATGCAGGCCGGATTCATCATCGTTGATAAAGACGGAGGCGGTGATATGCATGGCGTTGACGAGGACAAAACCCTCTTGGATGCCGCTCTCCCTAAGGCATTCTGTCACCTGGGGGGTAATATTCATCAAGGCCCGTCTTGTCGGGACATGAAACCACAATTCTTTACGGTAGCTTTTCATGGAATACTCCTTGTCATTCTTGTCCAAAAACGAATCGGTGCTTCATGCCTCGCAGCTCGGTGCCCGTGGGTACCTACTTTTCGGGAACCGTGGCGCATCCCGCAAAAACAGGCATTGAACTCGTTGAAAAGCGCGTTTTCGATTTATTTTGGACAGGAGTGACTCCTTAAAACAGAGTGGTCCTCATGAATCTTCTCCGAGGAGTACTGAAAATCTTGTGGTCTGCGGCTACGCGCCTGCCATCGGGAAAGCAGTATAGGGAAAACGGGTATCATGTGTCAAAAGGAAAAGGAAGTCCTCTGCGTTTCTGAATGAAAAGCGCTTCAGCCGACTATAGGAAGTTCCTCATACCGGCCACAATTTGATACAGGCCGAAACCGGACAAGACGATGCCAGATATGCCGCTCAATATTCGATTGAGTCTCGGATCGAGTCTACCCGCGGTCGCAAATAATAAGATCAAGCCAGCTAGACCACATATGAAGGTCCCGTAAAAGCCGACAATAAAACCGATGCCATGTAAAGGCGATTCTCTCCACCCCGTCAGCAGAATGGGCCCTCCCACAACGCCCCAAAATATGTAAGGGTGGGGATTCAGAAAGTTAATCACAACCGCACTGAGGAAACCTTTTGAAGCCGCATGAGCAGAGGGTTCAAGCGTCATAGCTTCCTTCAAGGATCCCATGATTTTATACGCAAGGTACAGGATGAAGAGACCACCGGCAATACGCAGAACGCTGAGAAACCATTGCGGCGTTTGGCTGAGGAGAAGCAAAACCAGAACGCTGATCGGACCGTCTGTCACCAAGGGAACGAAAGCGATCGGCATGGTTCGTTTCCAGCCGTGCTTCAAGGCTTGGGCGAGCAAGAAGGCCTGAAGAGGCCCTGGGGCAATTGTGGCATACAAGGCCAATGCAGCCCCCTGTAAGAGATAGATCAACACAATCAGCCCTCACTTGAATGGATTCCCAAAATCGCAATGGGAAGCACGAAACAAAACACAGCAATACCCAAACCGAAATTCCCTGTATCGATCCGTCACGAGACCAGGCTGTGCTAAGGTGATCATTAATCCAGCGCCTTTGGCGGTGAGAATTGATGCGGCTCTCCCGCGTTACCGGGATTTCCCCCACTGATAAGTCGGGAAAAGACAGCGTGCTCCGGCTCGGCCGAGCTCGCCACGGCCCACCAGTCCCTTCAGAAAAGGTACCCACTACCCTTTTGAGGTATGCCGGTCTATGCCAAGGATACAAGGTCTGAGGCCCCATCAAGGGGCCTTCCTCATAGCTCCTGTTCTACAGGAAGTCATTGATAGAATCAGCGCAAGGAAATTTCCGTATAAGGGAGGCGTAGCTGTTTGCTCAGGGACTTCAAATCTTCTTCGAGACTGAGCACTGTGGCGTCTTTCTTTCTAATGCTGGCCGTCTTATCTCCCACGACGAAAATCTGAAGTTTTTTGGGATCAAGGAGAGACCGGGCAAGATTTTCGAGTTCCTCGGTGTTGGCGCCAAGGTAGGCATCCTGGATTCTTTCAAGGGTGTCCAAGGGTTCCTTGCGCATATAGTAACGGCTGTAAACTTCAACCAGCTCAGCGGGTGTGTCCACATTAAAGACAAAACTGTTGAGCACGTCCAGTCGTTTTTGTTCGAATTCCTTCTCGGGAACGTCTCTACTGAGTTCGTTTATCGTTTTCACGGTCTCTAAAATTGCCATGCCGGTTTTTTCCCCCCTGCACCCGATGTATCCGACGAGCATGCCTGCATTCCATTTGTAAGTCTGGTAAAACCAGGCAGAGTAGACGAGGCCCAGGTCTTCCCTCAATCTGGTGAACATTAAGGAATCGCTGCCGCCGAGTATGTTCATAAGCAAGTTCATCTTCCAATAGTCTGGATGGGTGCGTTTGATGCTGCGCAAGGCCATCGTGATTTGGGATTGAATTTGGCCGGGTTTGTGGATAAGCGCGAGGACAGCAGGCGTGTCCGAAGGCTCTTTGAGTTTTCTCTCAGGCGGGGTGCCTATCGGCAGCGCTTTGAATAATTTCCCGAGCCCTTTGATTGCACTTCTCTTTTCAATATCGCCTGCAACGGATGCGATGATGTTTGAAGGCACGAAATAAGTCCTCAGGAACCCTTTTAAGTCATTCCTTGTAATCTTCGGGATTGTGGCAAGTGCCCGGAGTGGATCACGGCCATAGCGGTGGCCCTTGAAATGCCAGATCATGGCTTCGCGCATACTTACAGCTTGTGCGTCTCCTCCTTGTCGTCTCAGGGCGACTAGGGCCTGTGCCTTGGCCACCTCGACGACTTTCGGGTCGAATCTGGGTCGTATCAATACATCCTCGAGCAAGGCAAGTCCTTTCTCCCAGTCCTCCTTCATGACGGAGAGGCTGATGACCGCATCCTCCTGTTTGACGGAAACGGACAAACGTATCGCGCTCTCATCCAGAATCATAGCCAGTTCAGCCGGTAAGTAGGTTTCGGTACCCCCGAGGATGAGGGTGTCATTGAATATCTGGGTCAAGCCAATCTTGTCATCCTCAACATCAACTTCCCCCGCCTTGACCAGGAGCGTCAAATCAATGAGGGGCAATTCTCGATCTGGTAGATAAAAGAGCGTAGCGCCTTGGATAGTCGCCATTTCTGGTTTCTCGTATTCAATCTTGTTGGGCTTGCGATCGAAAGAGAGGGGATGTTTCCACCCTTGGGGGGTGGGATACCTCGAGCGGTTGATAAAGGTATCGGGTCTGAAGACCTTTCCGGCGGCTGATGCACTTAACGACCGCACTTCCTCGTAAGGCTCCGGTGGCTGTTCGGGCTTGCCACCCGGGATGACATAAATGCTGGTCTTGTTTTCAGTACGGAAATATTTTTTTGCCACGCGCCTGATGTCCTCGGGCGTTACGTCCGCAACTCTATCCAGATAGTTCAAAATATAGTGCCAACCGACCTGAACTTCTAAGTTCGAAAGTGTGCCGGCCAGCGCCTCGTTGGTGCGTAGCCTGTCCAATAAATCGCGGTGGTTGAGTTTCTTGATCCGCTCAAGCTCGCGCCTGGAGACCAATTCGGTTTTGAGTTTTTCGACTTCCACAAGGAGCAACTTTTCCATATCTTCGCAGGCTTTGAGGTAGGTCTGCTGTTTCTCCGTTTGTTTGAGCGCCTCTTTTTTGAGCCCCTCGGGCTCGTTTGGGGAGCCGCCGATGACGAACATACCGCCGTAACGGTTGTCCGGGTTATAGGCCCAAGCCTCCACGGCACGACCTTTGTTGACGATTTCCTGGGTCATGCGTGCGCCCCGGCCGTGGCTGAGTACCATGGTCATGGCGTCGAGGGCATAGAAATCATCAGTGCCCATGCGGGAACCATGAAAACCGATAAGGACACGCGGTTTGCGGGCGCCTTTCAGGAAGCGGACGCTTTTTCGCGGTCCATGCTGAGGCGGTTCAGTGGTAACCTCTTCAGGAGCCGGGTTCCCTGCAGGATACCGTTCAAAATAGATCTTTGCCAGAGCCCTGGCTTTCTGGACCGTTATGTCACCCACCAGCACACAGACCGCGTTTGTCGGTTTGTAATAGCGTTTGTGAAATTGTATGGCATCCGTGGTGTTGAACTTCTCCATGTCAGTTTTCCAACCAATGGTCGGGTTGCGGTAAGGGTGGGCTGTGTAGGCTGTGGCATGAAGGTCGAGCCAAGCAGCACCGTCTGGATCGTTCACATACCGGAAGGCCCATTCACGCTGAACGACCTCTTTTTCAACATAGAACTCTCGCCAGGCCGGCTCGAACAACTGTTCGCTTACAATAGAGAACCACTGCTCAACCATGTCCGAAGGGATGGACATGAAATATTGCGTCTGGTCTCTACTGGTGAAAGCGTTGACGCCAACAGCGCCATTTCTTCCAAGCTGGGACGAAAAGGCCTGGGGTACATAAATCTTTTGAACCTCAAGCCGTAGCCTGTTCATTTCTTCAAGCTTGGCCTCAATCAGACTCTTGTCAGGATTGCGCCTGCGCTCCTCTGCCAATACGGCCTGATAGGCTGCCTCGATGCGGTCTTGGAGTTCCTGATCCCTGTCAGGGTTCAGGGTGCCGAAGTTTTTCGTGCCCTTGAACATCATGTGTTCAAGCATATGGGCGATACCGGTCTTGCCAGTCTGCTCAAGAGCTGATCCCGCACGGATCGCAACACGGCATGCCACCTGAGGGGTCGAGTGACGTTCAACGACTAGAAAGAGCATGCCGTTCGTCAACTCAAATTCTTTGACATCCAGATTGATCTCTGAGCCGTAATTCTCTGCCCAACAGAGCGTTACGGCAAAGACGAGGAGTAGCAACGCAAAGGCGAGACACTTAAAGGAGCGCATGGCCAATTCCTTTCACCGCTATATTTCGAAAACTTAACCACCGGCCTCTCTGTTTCAAGATCTCTCACCCGGATTCAGGAGGCCCTGAAGTAGAAAACTACCGAAGCCCTTTCAACGGCCGTTCCACATGCTCGCGGCTCTGAGGAGAGACCCCCCGGCGGCCCTCAATGGCATGAGGCCTCCAATCCTGATAAGGACATATTAAGGTTATTTCTGGTGCGCAATACTAGCGAAGCTTGGCCTCAAACCGAGGAGGCGTGTGCTCAGGATGGCCTCTCCCCTCACCTTAAGAAAGTTGACATAAATGTTAAGATCTTTGCCTATGAAGACAGCTAGATTGAAGCCTGAGAGCTGTAATATCGGGGTCATAATCACCAGAAGCATCGTCCTGAATCCTATGGAAGGACATTAACTCAAAAATAAGAAAAAGAAAAGATAGCGTCGTCTAAGGCTGAGGAGTTGATCCAGTTCAGGGGGTTCGCCGTTTGCGCCTAGATCTATCAAAGGATGACTGGGAGGGCTTATAGGGAGATGTGGTCCTGGGCTGACACTCACTCATCAAAGTTGTGAGTTTATATGGGGTTTGTCAAACAGCAAATACAAAACCTTCTTTGTCAGCGTAATGCCGCCCTTCAGAAGATGCCTGGCGTGATCAGTTAGCTCAAAAGGGAAAGGGTCAAGTTCCGACTTGGTCTATTCGTTCCCTGATACATGCCACCAATGTTTCAAGTTCGCTTTCCTTTAGCTTCTTCAGGAAACTCAGATCAGCGTCCGTCTTAAGGATCCCTTGAATGATTTCGATCAGTTTTTTCTTGTTCATAGTTTTTTTGAATAATACAAATCCTTGCTTCCGTCAATCACTTCAGTCAAAGTGCCTAGAATCCTTTGGAATGCGGTGAGGTTCAGTTCAAAATGCAGATGAACAATAAGTTAAGTTGAATAGGGGTGTCTGCAGCGGTTGAAATCGCCAGGACCCATTAAGATTATGTATATTTTAGCTTATTTATAAAATAATTATTGACAAATATAACTATATAGGTATCATTATTTATAATTTGGGCAAATGGACTCTGGTGAAAAGAATCCACAGATCACTAAGTTCCCATGATCAAATCGACTCAGAGGGATGGGCACGTAACATAAAGGATTTATTGAACATCATCTATCATATAAAAGGAGGAAGGCGTGAAGGAAGATTTCCTGGCCGAAAAAATCCTCGATCAAAGGCTTGAACCCCAAAAAGGATTTGATCAGTACCACAGTGCAGAATTTAGTGTTGACGGACTTGACCTGGCCTACCAATTCAGAATCTGGAACGTTGCCCCGGCATCTATGTGCGTCTTAGTCAAGGAGGACTCAGATCTCCTGTCACGGTTAAAGGTCGGGGACACATTGGATGTAAAATACTATTCCCCTCGTTCATCCTGCCCATCCAATTATCAGAAGACGGCAATTAGCCACATCACAAAGAACGATCAAGGACGGTTAAAAGGTCACTACTTGGTGGGGCTTGAGATCCTAGAAGGTTAAGCTTACAAGCAGCAACGAGACAGACCAACCTTATAAAATGTCCCGTATATATCCTATAGGTGGGGGAAAGGGAGGCAGTGGAAAGAGTTTTCTGACTGTGAACCTCGGGGTATTGTTTGCAAAGCAGGGTAAGAGGGTGGTGTTGATTGATCTAGATCTTGGGGGTTCCAACCTTCATACCTTGTTAGGGCTGACAAATCCAAATGTCGGGCTCAATGATTTCTTGAACAAGATGGTAAGCGATCTCCATGATGCGGCCGTACCGACGCTTATCCCAAATCTGTTTATGATCAGCTCCATGAATTGCTCCATGGAAATCGCCAACCTATTCTATGCCCAGAAGATGAAAATCATAAAAGCCATTCAGGCTCTCCATTACGAATGCATTTTACTGGATCTAGGTGCGGGAACGAACTACAACACCCTGGATTTTTTCCTGTCTTCTAATGAAGGGTTGTTTGTGGTCACCCCTGAACCCACATCGATAGAAAATACCTTTCGATTTATCAGGGCCGTATATCTAAGGAAGATAAAGCAATTACTTAGACAAGGGGATTTCATTTCCTCTCTCAGGGACATGGTTTCCAATTTGAAAAATGGTTCGGTAGGATCGCCAGTAGAGCTTATCGAATATGTCAAGAAACATGACCATGAAAAGGGGAAGCTGTTGCAAGATAGATTGGCTGAGTTTGAACTGAAATTCGTCTTGAATCAATTCCGTAAACAGACTGATGTAACCCTTGGGGATAAAATTGAAAGAGTATGCAACAAGCACTTTTACTCCAGATTTAGATTCTTGGATAATATCGTCTATGATGAAAGGGTTCACGACTCTATCTTCTCAAAAGAGGTGTACATCAATAAGTATCCCTACACATCCACAGCGACAGCCCTGGAGAGTATTGCAAACAAAATCGTATCCAACGGAATAGATCCAGCGGTACAACCGTCGTCACTATGATTAAGAAATTTGAAAAATTGAACCATTTTGAAATCCTGGAAGTTCCTGCCAACGCCTCTTCTTTTGAAATTAAAGAGGCCTATAAGGAGGCACTTTCTATCTATAGCGAAGATTCATTGAGTACCTACTCATTTTTCAATGATAGTGAAAGGAAAACTGTATTGAGAAAAATCGAGGAGGCCTATTCCACGCTAATCGATGATAAGAAGAGGGCCGATTATGAGAGGTTGCTCGTCGATGAAGGGAAGATCGATGCCTCAATTTTAGAAAAGAAAGGGCATAAGAAAGCGGTTCCACTTTTTCAGACAGGGCAGTCGAAAAGTAGGGATGCCTTTATCAATCGAATTAGAAATAAAGTCAAGACAAGTGATCATGACGAAGAGAGGAGAGAGATTCTCGAAAAGGTATCGATTTCAGGCTTTGATTTAGAGAAGCTGAGAGAATCCATCGGGATTTCATTGGAGGAGGTTTTCGAAATCACAAGGATCAATGTTTCGATATTGAGTTCCGTAGAAAAAGATGAGTTTGAAAAGCTTCCCGCAAAGATCTATTTGAAGAGTTTCATAAAATCCTATGCAGAAGTTCTTCAGTTAGATCCAGAAAGGATTTTTGAGGCTTACATAAAAAACATGAATCAAGTCCAATCGCCAAGCTAGGGGTATGAATCCACCTTCCTTGCTTTCGATTCATGGATTGGGAAGGGCTTGATAGGCGATAGAGACTGTTGTCCGTCTGCTCTATTCCTTATGATTTACCTTGCTCCTCAAGATCGGGGAACATTTGAAGGTAACCACTCTTCTCGATCCGAGCATCAAGTCTTCCCCGGTAGCAGGATTCCTTCCCTTTCGTTCCTTTTTCTGCTTGATACAAAACTTCCCAAACCCACTGATCAGGACATCCTCACCATTCTCCAGAGTCCTTACAATTAGTTTCAAGAGAGATTCAAGCAACTCAGCGGATTTTCTTTTGGGCAAGCCCATCTGAGTGCAGAGGGAATTAACGATGTGATCTTTGGTCACAGTCATGACTCAATGCTCCTTTGGGGAAAGATTCTTGGTTTCTTAAGGGGTTTTCTGACTAGGTAACGAGAAATTACCTTCAGTTCCTCATTTTGTCAAGAAATTTATCATGTTACAGAGACTTAGAAAGAAGAATTTTCAGGACAGACAAAATGGCAACAAAAATCCCAAAAGAGGTCCATTTGAGCCCTTCTTCCAGGACCCTGTCAAACAATCAGAAAAGAACAACGAAATACAGGCTGCCTTATAGAAGCCGTCAGAGATGAGGATCTTATAAAGCGCCTTTCAGGCCGATCTCTTCGGCCACTTGCCGCATGCCCATGATCGTATCTGTGATCAGGTCCGTCAACTCCACACCTAACATCTCAGCGCCCCTTTCAATGATGGACCTGTCTACACCCGCTGCGAATCTCTTGTCTTTCCATTTCTTTTTGACCGATTTGGCTTTTGTGTCCAGAACGCTTTTTGAAGGACGGACAAGGGCTGTCGTTGCCACAAGGCCGGTCAGCTCGTCAATGGCATAAAGAACCTTTTCAAGCTCGGTCTGTGGTTCAACATCGGAACAGAGGCCCCATCCGTGGCTAACCACGGCCCTAATATATTCCTCAGGCCAGTCTTCTGCCCTGAGGATTTCCTCGGTTTTGCGACAGTGCTCAGCTGGAAACTGCTCGTAATCCAGATCATGCACCAGGCCGATGACGCCCCATTTCTCTTCGTCTTCTCCACGTTTTCGAGCCATATACCGCATCACGCCCTCCACGGCCAAGGCATGTTTAATTAGACTCTCATTCTTGTTGTAATCCGTAAGAAGACGATATGCCTCTTCTCGGGTCGGGACTTTTGGACTCATATGGCAACCTCCTCTATGATCAGTGCGATGGAGCCATCATACAAAAATCATCATTTAATACAAGCAATACAAGAACAACCGGTCATTTATTTCGAAAGCGGCAGGACGAAGAATATGATAATATTATTTGTTTGTTGATGTGCCCTATTTTGCTATGATCTTGCCAGGCGTGGTAAAGGAATCGGTTGAGGAAATCACGGATACGGGAGGATGTTTTGAAAAAACTGAAAGGTTTTCAGAGAAGATATCTGAAGGGGCTTGCCCACCGCATGAAGCCGGTGGTGTTCATAGGACAGAAGGGGATGACGGATAGCATTATTCATTCGGTCGATGCAGCCCTTCAAAGTCATGAACTCATTAAGGTAAAATTTGTTGATTTGAAAGAAAAGTCTCAGAAACAAGAGATCGGAAGTCTCCTTGAAGAGAAGACGGGCTCTGAAATGGTCGGGATGATCGGCCACACAGGCATTTTTTATCGCGAACAAGAGGATCCGGAAAAAAAGAAGATCGTGGTCCCGGACAGGAGCGGATAGAAGGAGAGCATTCAATTTATGGAATCTTCATAAAGAATGTTAAGGGAAAGGGTGCGATGGATATTCAGCGATGTTTCAAAATTCTTGAGCTTCACCGGAACGCCTCTTTAGATGAAGCGAAACAGGCCTACAAGGACTTGGTCAGTATTTGGCATCCGGACCGGTTCTCTAGCAATCCTCGGCTTAGGCAAAAGGCTGAGGAAAAATTGAAAGAGATCAACACGGCTTACGAAACGGTAAAATCTTACCTGTCTTCAGACGGCAAGAGGGGACATGAGCAACAGAAGGGGGCAAAAGCGAACGGGGAGGCTGAGCCAGACAAGGCCTATCGAAGAACCGAAGCCGGGGATAGGACAGAGGCGATTGCTGAAAGTGCCACACGTTTTGTTCTGACAGCATTGTCCTACTTCTCCGCAGCGGTTCGGCGATTTATGGCCCAGGTGGACGAAGCAAAGGTGGAAGCGGGCAAAGAAGAAAGGGAGTCCCGCCTCAGACAAGAGAAAAGAGGTGGCGGTGGTAAGGGAAAAGGCGCTCGCAGTGGCAAGGGCAAAGGGATGAATGGAGGCAGAGATGGCAAGAGCAGAGGCAAAACTTCTCGATAGCAATGACCGGTTTCCGGAAATGGCATTGCAACTCATTGATAGAGCGACGCTCAGGCTGCCCGATGGCTTTGGAAAAGGCTATGGCGTGCTTCTTTTGTACCGTGGTTACTGGTGACCTTTTTGCAGTCAGCAGTTAGCCGACTTCCAGTCAATGATTAAGGATTTCGACGGTGAACAGGTGAAAGTGATCGCGGGATCGGTCGACTCTAAAGAAAAGGCAGAAGAATTTGTGAATAAATTAGGCATAACCTTCCCCGTGGCCTGCAATATGGACGCTGAAGCGGTGTCCAAAGGCATGGGTGCCTTTTATCATGGAGAGAAGAAGTATATTCAGCCCACCGGATTCATCGTGCGCCCCGACAAAACCATCGAGGTTGCGGTATACAGTTCCGGCCCCGTTGGTCGGTTTGTCGCCCAGGATGTCCTGAACCTTGTAAGATACTACAAAAGCCGTGGGACAAAATAGACGACCCTTGGAGAACCCGTCAGCCTGATGAGACTCACTCCCCTCCTGAGAAGAACAACATCCAGAGACCCAGGAGGACGAAAAGCAAGCCGGCGCCTATTTTGATCGTGTTCGATGGGATCAACCTGCCCACCGCAGAACCAAGCAACACGGCCAGTAAGGAGGTGAGTGCAAGGGCACCTGCCGCCCCGATGAAAACAGAGAGTCGCGATTTGCTATCGGCTGAAAAAGCAAAGGTCGCCAATTGGGTTTTATCCCCTAACTCGGCAAGGAATATCATCCCAAAGGTCGTAAGCATGATTTTAAAGTCCATATCCAGAGCCTCCGTGCGAACTGATGTAGCTTTCAATTTCAGGTTTCTGTGCTCTGCGAGCAAAGCCACTACCAAGTTTAAGTATCATCTTCTGAGGCTTTGGGCAAATGGATTTAGCGTCAGGTAAGCTGGAAAAAAAGAAGATCGTTTGTGCTTGCGGGATATATGAGAGAAGCGGGCTCGCTTGCAAGGCCGATTTCGTCTCGATGACCATTGGGGGCTGTGTGACAACCCTTTCAGCACACTCCTTTGTCATTTCGAGCGTAGCGAGAAATCTTGAGCAAACGCCTCGTCGCTTTGAGGCGAAGCTTCACTAAAGCCCGGTGGAAGCATCTAAAGTAAGAAATTGGAAAAGGTCTGTATGGGGTTTTGTCTATATATGCCTGACTTTTTGATGGTCAAGAAATGACTTCATCGGGTTGGGGCAGCCTCGGCAATCGGCTGAAGATCTATGGGTTGAGCCTGCTCTCCCAATCAAATTCTCTTGAGGTTACGGTA